>SKOX01000387.1 GCA_007119835.1 Paracoccaceae bacterium | reverse complement strand
CTGGCGGCGGCTGGGACGGCGCCCGCGCGGTGGCACCCCTTGCGGCCGACTGGCGGCCGGCCGGCGCGGTGCGGCACACCTTCACCCACTTCCACCTCGAGCTTGACGTCGAGGCCGCCCGCGTTCCGCCGAGCCTCCGCCCCGAGCGCGGCTGCTTCCGTCCGGCCGAGGACGCGCTGCCGGCCCTCCCCACGGTCATGCGCAAGGCGCTCCGGCTCGGCCTCTCCGCGCTCGCCTGATCCGCCGCACGTCCCGGTGGCCCGGTTGGCGGCTGCTCCCGGGGCGGCGCACAGATGCGCGCGCGTTCGGCTTGTTCCGCATGTGCGTCTCGGCTATGCCGGCGCCACAGGGGGAGGATCGCCAATGCCCGAGGTCGCACCAATCGTCACGATCTTCGGCGGCTCCGGCTTCGTCGGCCGCTACATCACCCAGCGCATGGCCCGCGCGGGATGGCGTGTTCGGGTCGCGGTCCGCCGCCCCAACGACGCCCTCTTCGTGCGACCCTACGGCGTCGTCGGTCAGGTCGAGCCGGTCCAGGCCAACGTCCGTGACGATGCCTCCGTCCGCCGCGCCATTCACGGCGCCCGGGCCGTGATCAACTGCGTCGGCATCCTCGTCGCCTCCGGCCGCCAGACCTTCCCGGCCGTCCAGTCCGAGGGGGCTGCCCGCGTCGCCCGGATCGTCGCCGATGAAGGCGTTGAGCGCCTCGTCCAGATCTCGGCCATCGGCGCCGATCCCGAGAGCGAGAGCGACTACGCCCGCACAAAGGCCGAGGGCGAACGCGCCGTCATGGAGGCCTATCCCCGCGCCGTGATCCTTCGGCCCTCGATCATCTTCGGCGTCGAGGACGGCTTCTTCAACAGGTTCGCCTCGATGGCCCGCTGGACGCCGATCCTACCCGTCGTCGGCCCCGACACCCGCTTCCAGCCCGTCTTCGTCGACGATGTCGCGCAAGCGACCGCCAAGGCCGTGGTCGAGGGCGTCGAGCCGGGGATCTACGAGCTCGGCGGTCCGGAGACCGCCACCTTCCGCGAGTTGCTCGAGCGTATGCTGACCATCATCGAGCGCCGCCGCTGGATCGTCGCAATCCCCTTCGGCCTCGCCGAGATCCAGGGATCCATCCTCGACGGCCTGCAGCGACTCACGTTCGGGCTTTTCACCAACACGCTGCTCACCCGCGACCAGGTTCGCCTGCTCGCAGTGGACAATGTCGCCTCCCCGGACCGCCCGGGTCTGCCTGAGCTCGGCATCACGCCGACACCCATGGACGCGATCCTCGAGAGCTACCTGTTCACCTACCGAAAGAGCGGCCAGTTCGCGAAGATCAAGGCTTCAGCACAGGACCTTCGCCAGGGCTAGGCGCGGCGGCGCAATAACAGTGACTTACAGGCGTTAGGTCGCTATTGCTGACACTCTTTCCCTCCCCCGCGCCACCCGTTTCGGTTCGACGCCCGGACAATCACAGTATAGGTCAGCAGGGCTGACTTTTATCCGGCGGCCATCTGCGGTAGGTGGAAAGCGTGCGGATCACTGGGGCTGGAGGAGGTGGCATGGGCAGTCAGCGGTTGCTCAGATTTGTCGACGTGCCGCGCACGACCCCGCCGAAGCGGGAGGCGACGGACAGGCTCGCGGACTTCGACGAGATCTATCGCGAGTTCGCGGCCGAGAAGGCGGCGGAGCAGGCCGGGCGCTGCTCGCAGTGCGGCGTGCCCTACTGCCAGACGCACTGCCCGCTGCACAACAACATCCCCGACTGGCTGAAGCTGACGGCCGAGGGCCGGCTCAGGGAAGCCTACGAGCTCAGCCAGGCGACCAACACCTTCCCGGAGATCTGCGGCCGGATCTGCCCGCAGGACCGCCTCTGCGAAGGCAACTGCGTCATCGAGCAGGCCGGGCACGGGACGGTCACCATCGGCGCCGTCGAGAAGTACCTCACCGACATGGCCTGGGAAGAGGGCTGGGTCGAGCCCCTGAAGGCCGCGCAGGAGCGGGCCGAGAGCGTCGGCATCATCGGCGCGGGACCGGGCGGGCTGGCGGCTGCGGACGCGCTGCGGGGTGCCGGCGTGCAGGTGACGGTCTACGACCGCTACGACCGCTCGGGCGGGCTGATGATGTACGGCATCCCCGGCTTCAAGCTCGAGAAGGACGTGGTTGAGCGCTACAACCGCAAGTTCGAGGACGGCGGCATCAGCTTCGTGCTCAACTGCGACGTCGGGGCCGACATCTCCTTCGACGAGATCCGGGCGAAGCACGACGCGGTGCTGATCGCGACCGGCGTCTACAAGTCCCGCGAGATCGGCGGGCCGGGCTCGGGGCTGCCGGGCATGGTCCGGGCCATCGACTATCTGACCGCGTCCAATCGCAAGGGCATGGGCGACACGGTGCCGGAGTTCGAATCGGGCGAGCTCGACGCCAAGAGCAAGCGCGTCGTCGTGATCGGCGGCGGCGACACGGCGATGGACTGCGTGCGCACCGCCGTCCGGCAGGGGGCTGTGAGCGTCAAGTGCCTGTACCGGCGGGACCGCGCCAACATGCCCGGGTCGCAGCGGGAGGTGCAGAACGCCGAGGAGGAGGGCGTCGTCTTCGAGTGGCTGACCCTTCCCAAGGGCTTCGTCGGCGAGGACCGCGTGACGGGGGTCAGGGTCGCGCGGATGCGGCTCGGCGCGCCGGACGCGACCGGGCGCCAGGCGCCGGAGGAGATCCCGGGCGCCGACTACACCGAGGATGCGGACCTGGTCATCAAGGCGCTCGGCTTCGAGCCGGAGGACCTGCCGCGGCTCTGGGGGGTCGAGGGGCTCGAGGTCACGCGCTGGGGCACCATCAAGGCGGATTTCCGCACCAAGCGGACGAGCCTCGAGGGGGTCTATGCCGCAGGCGACATCGTGCGCGGCGCGAGCCTCGTCGTCTGGGCGATCCGTGACGGCCGCGAGGCGGCGGAGAGCATCCTCGAGGAATTCGCGGCCCGCTCGACCGGGATTGCGGCGGAGTGAGCGTGGAGGGCGGCCGGACGCGCGTGGCGGGATGCACATCGCATGCAGAAACCATGCATATTCCATGCAGACGTTTCGACACCCTCCGCGATCGCCGGCATCTCGAAACGTCAGCTCCACTGACCTGATCTGAGCGGAAGCGCGACGAGAAGGCCGAGGTCGGCGGTGCTCGGCAGTGGCTGACACATCGCCGAACACGAAGAAACCGGCCGCGTGCCGCTTCCGGTCGAAAGGCGCCGGGGGTGCAGGCGGAACAGAACGAGCGGCCGAGGAACGCCGCAGCAGGAGAGACGCCATGACCAAGTTCGACGATCGCTGGGTGGCGCAGGCCGAGACGGGCCGGGCCAGGCTGGAGGCCGAGGGGCTCTACCGCGCCGAGGACGAGCGGGACGCCTGCGGCGTCGGTCTCGTCGTCGCGATCGACGGCAGGCCCCGGCGCGAGGTGGTCGAGAAGGGCATCGCCGCGCTTCGGGCGGTCTGGCACCGCGGCGCGGTCGACGCCGACGGCAAGACCGGCGACGGCGCCGGCATCCATGTGCAGATCCCGACGGGCTTCTTCGAGGAGCAGGTGCGCCGGACCGGGCACGAGCCGGGCAAGGGCCGGCTCGCGGTCGGGCAGATCTTCCTGCCGCGCTCGGACTTCGCGGCGCAGGAGGCGGCGCGGACCATCGTGGAGACCGAGGTGCTCCGCATGGGCTACTACATCTACGGCTGGCGCCACGTCCCCGTCGACATCACCTGCCTCGGCCAGAAGGCGAACGCGACCCGGCCGGAGATCGAGCAGATCCTGATCGCCAACGCCAAGGGCGTCGACGAGGAGACCTTCGAGCGCGAGCTCTACGTCATCCGCCGCCGGATCGAGAAGGGCGGCAGCTTCATCCGCGACTTCTACATCTGCTCGCTGTCGTGCCGGTCGATCATCTACAAGGGCATGATGCTCGCCGAGCAGGTCGCGGTGTTCTACCCCGACCTGATGGACGCGCGCTTCGAGAGCGCCTTCGCGATCTACCACCAGCGCTACTCGACCAACACCTTCCCGCGGTGGTGGCTGGCGCAGCCGTTCCGGATGCTCGCCCACAACGGCGAGATCAACACGCTGAAGGGTAACCTCAACTGGCTGAAGAGCCACGAGATCCGCATGGCGTCGAACTACTTCGGCGAGCTTGCCGAGGACATCAAGCCGATCGTGCTGCCGGGTTCGTCGGATTCGGCGGCGCTCGACTCGGTCTTCGAGGTGATGGTGCGGGCCGGGCGCTCGGCGCCGATGGCCAAGACCATGCTGATCCCCGAGGCCTGGTCGAAGATCGCGACCAAGATGCCCGAGGCCTGGGTGGCGATGTACGCCTATTCCAACGCGGTGATGGAGCCCTGGGACGGGCCGGCGGCGCTCGCCATGACCGACGGGCGCTGGGTCTGCGCCGGGCTCGACCGCAACGGCCTCAGGCCGCTGCGCTACGTCGTCACCGGCGACGGGCTGGTGATCGCGGGTTCCGAGGCCGGCATGGTGCCGGTGGACGAGGCGGGCGTGGTCGAGAAGGGCGCGCTCGGCCCCGGGCAGATGCTCGGCGTCGACATGGAGGCCGGCCGGCTGTTCCATGACACGGAGATCAAGGATCTGCTGGCGGCGAGCCAGCCCTTCGGCGAGTGGGTCGGCTCGATGACCGATCTCGAGAAGGCGACGAACGGCGTCGAGGAACAGGCGATCTTCGACGGGACCGAGCTCCGCCGGCGGCAGCTCGCCGCGGGCTACACGCTCGAGGAGGTCGAGGCGATCCTCGCGCCGATGGCCGAGGACGGCAAGGAGTCGATCGGCTCGATGGGCGACGACACGCCGCCCGCGGTGCTGTCCGACCGGTACCGCCCGCTCAGCCACTACTTCCGGCAGAACTTCAGCCAGGTGACCAACCCGCCGATCGACAGCTTGCGCGAGCATCGGGTGATGAGTCTGAAGACGCGGTTCGGCAACCTCAAGAACGTGCTCGACGAGAACAACAGCCAGACCGAGATCCTGCAGCTCGAGAGCCCGTTCGTCTCGAACGCCGCCTTCGAGGCGATGGTGAAGGTGTTCGGCGACGCGGTCGTGACCATCGACTGCACCTTCGCGGCCGGCGAGGCCGAGGCGCTCGCCGCTTCGCTGGCGCGGGTGCGGGCGGAGGCCGAGGAGGCGGTGCGCGCCGGCGCCAACCACATCGTGCTGACCGACATGGCCCAGGGACCGGCGCGGGCGGCGATGCCGATGATCCTGGCCACGAGCGCGGTGCATTCGTGGCTGACGCGCAAGGGCCTCAGGACCTTCACCTCGCTCAACGTGCGCTCGGCCGAGTGCATCGACCCGCATTACTTCGCGGTGCTGATCGGGGCGGGCGCGACGACGGTCAACGCCTATCTCGCCGAGGACACCATCGCCGACCGGATCGGCAAGGGGCTGATCGAGGGGAGCCTCGCGGAGGCGGTCGGGCGGTATCGGACGGCGATCGACCAGGGGCTGCTGAAGATCATGTCGAAGATGGGGATCAGCGTGATCTCCTCCTATCGCGGCGGCCTGAACTTCGAGGCCGTGGGTCTCAGCCGGGCGATGGTCCACGAGTATTTCCCCGGCATGCCGAGCCGGATCTCGGGGATCGGGATCACCGGGCTGCAGAAGCAGGCCGAGAAGGTTCATGCCCGCGCCTGGACCGGCAGCGACAGCGTGCTGCCGATCGGCGGCTTCTACAAGGCGCGGCGCAAGGGCGAGGCCCACGCCTGGGAGGCCCAGGCGATGCACATGCTGCAGGCGGCCTGCGACCGGGGCGACTACAAGCTGTGGAAGCAGTATTCGAAGGCGATGGCGGCGCGGGCGCCGATCCACCTGCGGGACCTGCTGGATTTCCGGCCCGACGT
>SKOX01000101.1 GCA_007119835.1 Paracoccaceae bacterium | reverse complement strand
TTCGGCGTCATCGCCATCGCGGCGCTGTCGATGGCCGGCTTCCCGCCGATGTTCGGCTTCATCGGCAAGGAGCTGATCTACAAGGCGGTCGGCTACGCCACCATCCCGGTCTTCGTCGGCATCATGGCGCTGGCCGCGAACGCGCTCATGGTGGTCTGCGCCGGCGTCCTGGCGCTGCGGCCCTTCCTCGGCGCGCGCCAGATCGCGCCGAAGGAGAAGCCCGCCGATCCCGGCTGGGGCCTCTGGCTCGGCCCGGTGATCCTCGCGGGCCTCGGCGTGCTCGGCGCGGTGCTCGCCGGCCAGTTCGAGTACTTCCTCGTCGCGCCGATGGTGCTCGCGGTCACCGACGGGCCGGTGGCGATCAACCTCGCACTCTACCACGGGCTCGACATGGCGCTCCTGTTGAGCCTCGTGACCTTCGCGCTGGGCATCGCGCTCTACTTCGGCATCGACCGCATCCGCACGGCGCTGATCGCCGCCGACCCGAAGACCCCGGCCACCGAGAGCGGCTACGACCGGGGCCTGCAGGGAATGAAGGACTTCGCCGCCTGGCAGACCCGCATCGTGCAGAGCGGACACATGACCCGCTACCTGCAGATCACCTTCGCGCTGATGGCGACGCTGGTGTGGGGCGCGCTCTACTTCGGAAGCCCGGCCTGGCCGGCCTTCGAGATCGGCATCAGCCTGTTCGAATGGGCGATCCTCGGCGTCATCGTGGCCTCGGTCGGGCTGATCGTGCTCAGCGAATCGCGGCTGACCGCCATCGCCGGCCTCGGCGGCGTCGGCGCCGGCATCGCGGTGATCTTCTTTCTCTACGGCGGCATCGACGTCGGCATGACGCAGCTCTTCGTCGAGATCCTCGTCGTCGTCTTCATCGCCATCGCGATGGTCCGCCTGCCGCGGGCGGGCTCGATCGAGTTCAGGCCGGTCAACGCGGCCATCGCGGTCGCCCTCGGCATCGGCGTCACCGTGTCGGTCCTCGCCGTGCTCGGCACGCCGATGGACCTGCGGCTGTCTGACTTCTTCGAGGCCGCCTCCGCGCCCGAGGCCCGCGGCCGCAACATCGTCAACGTCATCCTGGTCGACTTCCGCGCGCTCGACACCTTCGGCGAGGTTGCGGTCGTCGTCATCGCCGGCATCGCGGCCCTCGCCGCGCTCTGGGCGGGCAAGAGGAGCGCCCCGAGATGAACTCCGTCATCCTGTCGACCGCGACGCGGTTTCTCACGCCGCTCATCCTAATCATCTCGATCTTCGTGCTGCTGCGCGGGCACAACGAGCCGGGCGGCGGCTTCATCGGCGGCCTGCTCGGCGCCATCGCGTTCGCGCTGATCGAGAAGGCCCGAGGCGTCGCCGAGGCGCGGCGGGCGATGCGCTTCGACCCGCTCTCCATCGCGGGCTTCGGCCTCGCCTGTTGCCTCTTCGGCGGCTTGTGGGGCGCGGCGGTCTACGGCGACTTCCTGCGCGGCGTCTGGCCGCTCTACGACGAGTACGGCCTGCCGGTCGGCTCGATCCTGCTGTTCGACATCGGCGTCTATCTCGCCGTCGTCGGCACGGTCTGCGCCATCCTCTTCAGCCTTGAGGACGCCGGCCACGACGTCGCCGGGCGGGAAGACTGACCATGGAAATCATGCTCGCCGCGCTCGTCGGCATCCTCGTCGCCGCGGGCGCCTACCTGATGATGTCGGGCAAGCTGCTGCCCTACCTCTTCGGCCTCGTGCTGCTCTCGAACGCGGCGAATCTCGTGCTCTTCGCCTCGGGGCGGCTCACCTATGCCGAGCCGCCGCTGGTTCCCGTGGGCGAATACGCTCCCGTGGGCGAGGTGTCGAACGCGCTGCCGCAGGCGCTGATCCTGACGGCGATCGTGATCGGGTTCGGGCTGCTCTCCTTCGCGCTCTCCCTGGTCTTCCGCGCCTATTTCGAGCTGAAGACCACCCGCATGGACGAAATGCGCGAGGCCGAGCCCCTCCCGAAGGTGGAGAAGGCCAAGGCGCGACCGGTCGCCGGTCCGGAGGGCTCGGTCTGATGCTCCTCGTCTGGCCGATCGCGATCCCGCTCTTCACGGCGATCCTCTGCCTGCTCGCCTTCCGCTCGTTCGAGGCGCAGCGCGTCCTGAACCTCGCGGGCTCGCTGGCGCTGCTGGCGGCGTCGGTCGTCCTCGTCGCGCGGGTCCTCGACGAGGGGCCGATCGCGGCGCAGATGGGCTCCTGGCCCGCCCCCTTCGGCATCACGCTCGTCGCCGACATCCTGTCGGCGGCGATGGTGCTGATCACCGGCATCATCGCGGTCGCCTGCGCGATCTACGGCCTCGCCGAGGTCTCGCGCACCGACGAGCGCAGCGGCCACCACGCGCTGACCCAGGCGCTGCTCGGCGGCGTCTGCGGTGCCTTCGTGACCGGCGACATCTTCAACATGTACGTCTGGTTCGAGGTGATGCTCATCGCCTCCTTCGGCCTCCTCGTGGTCTCGGGCGGCAAGGCGGCGCTCGACGGCGCGGTGAAGTATGTCGGCCTCAACCTAATCGCGACCCTCGCCTTTCTCGCCGGCGTCGGCCTGCTCTACGGCGCGAGCGGCACGCTCAACATGGCCGACCTCCACCTGACGCTTCAGGGCCGCCACGACGAGACCGCCGTCTACGCCGCCGCTGCCCTCCTGATGTTCGCCTTCGGCACCAAGGCGGCGATGTTCCCGGCGTTCTTCTGGCTCCCCGCCGCCTACCACACGCCGTCGGTGACGACCTCGGCGCTGTTCTCCGCGCTGCTCACCAAGGTCGGCGTCTATGCCCTGATCCGCGTCTTCACCCTCGTCTTCGACACCACCGAGCCCGCGATCCAGAACACGCTGCTCTACGGCGCGGCGCTGACGATGGTGGTGGGCGTGCTCGGCGCGGCGGCGCAGATGCACGTCCGCCGCATCCTCAGCTTCCACATCATCAGTCAGATCGGCTACATGATCCTCGGCCTCGCGATCTACACGCCGCTCGGGCTGGTCGGCGCGATCTTCTACCTCTTCCACCACATCATCGTGAAGGCGAACCTCTTCCTGATCGCCGGGGTGATCCGGAAGTCGACGGGCTCGGAGGACCTCTACGTCATCGGCGGCCTGTGGAAGCGAAAGCCGTGGCTGGGCGTCCTCTTCCTCATCCCGGCGCTGTCGCTCGCCGGCATCCCGCCGCTCTCGGGCTTCTGGGCGAAGCTGCTCATCATCATCGCATCGCTCGAGGAAGAGCGCTACTTCATCGCCTTCGTCGCCGTCGCCGTCGGCCTGCTCACCGTCTTCTCGATGATCAAGATCTGGATGGAAGCGTTCTGGAAGGCGCATCCGGCGGGCGACGACGCGGCGGCGACGCCCGCGCCCGCGCTCCTCTACATCCCGATCATCTCGCTCGCGGCCATGACGGTCTTCATCGGCCTCTATGCCGCGCCGTTCGTCGACGCGGCCCTCGAATCGGCCGACCAGGTGCTGAACCCGCAGGCCTACATCGCCGCCGTCACCGCGGCGAGCGAGGCCGCGGCCGAGGCGCTCGACCTCGGCCCGCAGGAGGCGATCCCGACGCTCGTCGAGCCGATCGAGGCGCCGACCGTGCCCGAGGAGCAGCTGAACGGACTCGAGGCCGAGGGAGAGGCGGAATGAGCTGGTTCACGCGCGCCTACTTCATCCTGAAGCTGTTCTTCGTCTTCCTCTACGACCTCTGGGTGTCGTCGATCCAGGTTGCCGCTGCGGTCATCGCGCCGGCGGGCCGCGTGCGGCCGCGCATGGTGACGATCCCGCTCAACACCCGCACCGACGTCCAGACCACCCTGGTCGGCAACTTCATCTCGCTGACGCCGGGCACGCTCACCGTCGACGTGGCCGAGGACGGGCGGACGCTGCTCGTCCACGACATGTTCGCAGGCGACAGTTCGGAAAAGACCCGGACAGACGTCCAGGTGGGACTGCAGAAGCGCGTCATGGAGGCCACGACATGACCATCCTCGGCACCGAACTCGCCGGCCCTCTCGGCTGGGGCCTCGCGATCTGCGCGCTGTTCCTGATCGGCGCACTGGTGGCGGCCGCGTGGCGGCTGATCACCGGCCCGAGCCTCGCCGACCGGGTGGTCGCGCTCGACCTCATCACCATGCTGCTCGTCGCCTTCCTCGTCGTCTTCACGCTGGCGAGCGGCGTGCGGGCCTACATCTACGCCGCCATCGCGCTCGCGCTGATCGGCTTCCTCGCCACCGTCGCCTTCGCCCGGTACATCGAGCGCACGCGCGACCCCGAGACGGAGCGCCGCGACTGATGCTGATCGACGTCCTCTCCGCGATCTTCCTCGTGGCCGGCGGCTTCTTCTGCTTCGTCGCCGGCATTGGCATCGTCCGGCTCGGCGACATCTTCATCCGGATGCACGCCTCGACCAAGGCGGGCACGCTGGGGATCGCGCTGATCGCGGTTGCCATGATGCTCCACGCCCGGAGCGTGCTCGAGGTGCTCGAGCCGCTCTTCGTGTTCCTGTTCATGATCCTGACGATCCCGATCGGCTCGCACCTGATCGGACGGGCGGCCTTTCGCACCCGCATCGCGATGCAGGACGACACCCGCTACGACGCCGGCTGCGAGGCCTTCCGCACCCGCCCCCGCGAGGCGCCGCCGGGCGAAGCCGCCGCCACGCGGCCGCAGCGTCCGAGCTAGGCCGGAGGCGCACCGGCCGGCGACCCGCGCCCCCGGCCGAAAGCATCGCCCGCCCCCCGCTTCCGGCCGGGGGGCGCTCTCCCATGCCTGAGTGATCATCCGAAGACGGGGGCCTTGCCGGCGCTCCACGGTTAAGCCGGGACTCTTGGAAGGGATGGCCGCGGCCCGCGGCCATCCCGATGCTCCTCTCAGGCCGAGGCCCGGCCGCGCGCGCGGACCGCGCCGAAGGCCGCGAGCCCCGCAAGCATCAGCCAGACACCGGCCGGCAGCGGGATCGGCGCGAGATCGGGCCGGGCGAGCCCGAACTGCGCGCCCGTGAGGTCGGGCGCGCCGAAGACGCCGGTGAGCGCGCCGGCGAGCTCGGTCGTGATGAAGAGCTCGACGCCCGACGGCGTCGCCGCGCCGAGGTTGAAGAACGGCACGCCCGAGGCGCCGCCGATCACGTCCCCGCTCACCCGGCCCGCGATGGTGTCGATGAAGAAGTTGCCCACCGTCGTACTGACGGCCGGATCCGCGAGGGCGCTCAGGGTCACGCCGCTGCCCTGGTGCTCGACCAGCGCGGCGCCGGTCGCCGTGTTGAGCGAGCCGCCGGTCACCGGGAAGGTAAAGACCGGATTCATGCCCGACACGTCCACGGTCGCGGTCCCGAACGGCGCGCCTCCGAGTCCGAGCGCTCCGAGCGGCGCCGTCACCTCAACCTCGGTCTGGTTGCCGACCAGCGGCAGCGTCGCCGCCTCCGCCGGCGTCGAAGCCCCCTGCGCCAGGCCGACGGCGATCGCAGCGACCATGACGTAACGTCTGATACGCATGTTTCTAACCCCTCTGTCAGACGCTGCGCTCCCTGGCAGCGTCTTGATTCCAGTCCAGTCGGCGACGAACGGCCCCGCGACTTGCCGCGCAGGCTGCACCCCACCACAAGAAGAAGTAGCCTGGTGCGGCCACGTGTCCACGATCAGTTGCGCCGCCGGGTCCTTGTGGGGGGAGATCCGCTGACTAGATCGCAGGCACAGGCTGACACCGGAGACCGTTATGCTGGATGCCCTGCTGCTTGCGCGCATTCAATTCGCGGCAAACATCTCGTTTCACATTCTCTTTCCCACCATCACCATCGCGCTCGGCTGGGTCCTGCTCTACTTCAAGCTGCGCTATCTGCGCTCGAAGGACGAGCACTGGATGGACGCCTATCGCTTCTGGGTGAAGGTGTTCGCGC
>SKOX01000071.1 GCA_007119835.1 Paracoccaceae bacterium | reverse complement strand
GCTCGAGCCGCTCAACAGCCGCGCGCAGCCACGGCCGCTGCGAGCCGCTCGAGGGCGCGGACATAGGCTGCCTCGCGGAGCGTGAGGCCGCAGTCGCGGGCAAGCTCCGCCACGGCGGCGCCGCAGCGGCCCATCGCCTCGCTGAGCCGTTCCCGGACCCGCTCCTCGGGCCACGCCTCGCCCTGGCGGTTCTGCAGCGACTCGAAATGCGAGACCGTGACGCCGCCGGCATTGGCGAGCACGTCGGGCACGACGGTGATGCCGCGCTCGGCGAGGATGGTGTCGGCCTCGCCCGTGACGGGGCCGTTGGCGAGCTCCAGGATCACCCGCGCGCCGACACCACCCGCATTCGCCCCGGTGATGGCGCCGCCGAGCGCGGCCGGCACCAGGAGGTCGCAGTCGAGCGACAGGATCGCGTCGCGGTCGCGGACGCGGCCGCCGCCGAGCCCGTCGAGATCCGCGAGCGACTGGCCCTCGCGCTTGGCCGCCGCCACCGGGCCGAGATCGAGCCCGTCCTCGCAGACGAGGGTGGCCGAGCTGTCGGAGACCGCGACCATCCGGCGGCCCGTCCCCGCCAGGAGCTCGGCCATGTGCATGCCGGCATTGCCGAAGCCCTGGACCGCGACCCGGCAGACGCTGCTGAGCCCGAGCGCTTGGGAGAGCTGCTGCACCAGGCAGAAGGCGCCGCGTCCGGTCGCCTCCTCCCGCCCGGCAATGCCGCCCGCCGCGAGCGGCTTGCCGGTGACGACGCCGGGGGCGTGACGGCCGGTCGCGCCGGCGTAGGCGTCGGCGATGACGCCCATCACGCCGGCGTCGGTGCCGACATCGGGGGCCGGGACGTCGCGCTCCGGGCCGATCGTGTCGGCAAAGGCGCGGGCATATGCGGCCGCAAGCCGGCGCCGCTCCGCAGCCGAGAGCGCCTTCGGGTCGACGCGCACACCGCCCTTTGCCCCGCCATAGGGGAGGTCCATGACCGCGCACTTCACCGTCATCTCGAACGCGAGGCGCTCGACGGTCGCGGCGTCGAGGCCTTGATGGAAGCGCAGACCGCCCTTGGTCGGCCCGAGCGCGTCGTCGTAGCGGCAGCGCCAGGCCGGCAGGTAGGTGCGCGTGCCGTCGTCGCGGTCGAGCGCGAGACGGAGCGCGCGCATTTCGAGCGGCATGGCGAGCCGGGCGAGCGCGGCCTCCGCGCCGGGCACGTGCTCTGCCGCGCGGCGCAGCCGGTCGAAGCCGGACGGATCGTTGCTGTTTTCTTCAGACACGCGGTACCTCTCAAGCACGACTGGCGGTGTGGGCGGCCCTGCCCCGCGGGCGGTGCCACACCGTTCGCCGCGCGATCTAGGCGACACGGCCGGGCGTACCAGGGGCGCAGCGGCGATCCGCCGCCGTGGCGCGGGCTCAGGCGATCGCGATGAGCTTCCGGCCGCGGCGGAAGCGCTTCTCGATCTGGAGCGTCCAGATGGCGAGGATAATCCAGGTTCCGTGGAAGGCTATACCGGCGAAAACGACGAGGATGCCGGGGATCGGGCCGACGGCCGCCCGATCGAGGACCTCGGCGAGCGAGGTCGCCGGATCGGGGTGGATCGAGATCTTGCCGAAATAGGCCACCGCCTGCACCGCGAGGATGTAGGCGTAGTTCTTGCGCAGCCGCCGGCCGATCGCGCGGATCGCGCTGATGTGGAAACGCGGCTCGCAATAGTCGCCGGCGAGCAGCGCGTTCCACTTGCCGTCCGGGCGCACGCCCTCGCCGCGCAGCAGCGGCGCGTAGAGATCGGTTTCGAGCAGCCGGCAGCGGGCGCGCCAGACGTTGAAGTAGCGGTAGCGCCGGGCCTCGAAGATCAGGAACACGACCACGAGAAGCCCGACGAGGATCAGCGGCAACGGCGACGCGTCCGGCGCCGCGAAGGACAGCGAGAGCGCGATGCCCGTCGTCACCACCGCCCAGTTCGTCGTGTGGTCGAGCCGCTGCCGCCACAGCGTCGAGCGGTAGACCTCGCCGCGGTAGAGATGCGCGAGCGCGCCAATTTCGGCAGAGTCGTAGGGATGCGGCCGCTCGACGCGGGCCTCGCCGCCATGAGCCATCGTGTTCCTCCCGTCGTCTTCTTCTGCCCGCAGCCGCGGCGCCGCGACCCGGACCTGTCACGAAGAATGCCGCAGGGCTCGCGCCGGTTCGAGCCCCGTCCCCGCTATCCCCGCTGTCCACAGGCAGGTTTCGCTCCACAGATGCGCCCGGGGCTGTCATAAGGCCTGCGAGCAGGGACAGGAGAGACCATGGCCGACGGATCGCCGGTGCCGCCGGGGATTGGCGCGATCGCGCTTCCCCACAACATCGAGGCCGAACAGGCGCTTCTCGGTGCCCTCCTGGTCAACAACGAGGTCTACGACCGGGTCGCGAGCCTGGTGAACGAGTCGCATTTTTACGACCCCGTGCACGGCCGGATCTTCGCGACGGCGGCGCGGCGCATCCAGAAGAACGCTCTCGCGAGCCCGGTGACGCTCAAGCCGTTCTTCGAGGACGACGAGGGGCTGAAGGAGCTCGGCGGGCCGGCCTATCTCGCGCGGCTCGCGGGGTCGGCGATCTCGATCTTCGCGGCGAAGGACTACGCGCAGCTCGTCTACGACCTCGCGATCCGGCGCGACCTCATCACCATCGGCCAAAGCATCGCCGAGAAGGCGTCGCGGGTCGAGGTCGACAGCGGGCCGAAGGAGCAGATCGTCGAGGCCGAGCAGCAGCTCTACAAGCTCGGCGAACAAGGCCGTGTGGACAAGGGGTTCCAGAGCTTTCTTCAGGCAGTCACCCAGGCGGTGCACGTCGCCAACGCCGCCTACCAGCGGGAGGGAAAGCTCGCCGGGATCTCGTCAGGCCTGATGGATCTCGACAAGAAGCTCGGCGGCCTGCATCAGTCCGACCTCCTGATCCTCGCCGGGCGGCCTTCGATGGGCAAGACGGCGCTCGCGACCAACATCGCCTTCAACATCGCCAAGGCCTACCGCAAGGGCATCCGGCCGGACGGGACGGAAGGCACCGTGGAGGGCGGCGTCGTCGGGTTCTACTCGCTCGAGATGTCGTCCGAGCAGCTCGCCGCGCGCATCCTGTCGGAAGCCGCGCGCATTCCCTCCGAGCGCATCCGGCGCGGCGAGATGGAGGAGGAGGAGTTCCGCCGCTTCCTGCACGCCGCGAAGGACCTCGAAGCCTGCCCGCTCTACATCGACGACACGCCCGCCCTGCCGATCTCGACGCTCGCCGCGCGCGCCAGGCGCCTGAAGCGGACCGTGGGGCTCGACGTGCTGTTCGTCGACTACCTGCAGCTGGTGCGGCCGGCGACGGTGCGCTCGGAAGGCCGTGTCCAGGAAATATCCGAGATAACGCAGGGGCTTAAGGCCATCGCCAAGGAGCTCAACATCCCGGTGATCGCGCTCTCGCAGCTCTCGCGCCAGGTCGAGAGCCGGGAGGACAAGCGGCCGCAGCTCTCGGACCTGCGCGAATCGGGCTCGATCGAGCAGGACGCCGACGTGGTGATGTTCGTCTTCCGCGAGGAATACTACCGCGAGCGCGAGAAGCCGTCGGAGGACCGGACGGCGGAGATGCTCGAGTGGCAGCAGGCGATGAGCCGGCTGCAGGGCAAGGCCGAGGTGATCGTCGGCAAGCAGCGCCACGGGCCGATCGGCTCGGTCGAGCTCGCCTTCGAGGGACAGTTCACCCGGTTCTCCAACCTCGTGCGCGAGCATCAGCTCGGGGCGCGGGACTTCGCCTGACGGCGGCCGATTCGCCGGCAGACGCACCCGTCAACGAGTGGATGCGCGGTATGCGTTGCGTATGGGAAACATATGCAAACCGTATGGCGTTCGTATGTCGATAAAAATGATCGGAGAATGATGGTTAACGTCGCGCGAGGTTGCGGTCGGTGGGCTTGACCGCGCCGGCGCGGCCCGCTCCTGATGGCCCGCAGTCTCAGGAACGAGCCATGGCCCGCGCCCGCCTGACCATCGATCTCGACGCCATCGCCGCCAACTGGCGCGCCCTCGACGCCCGGTCGGGTCCGGACGTGGAGACGGCGGCGGTCGTGAAGGCCGACGCCTACGGCCTCGGCGTCGCCCGGGTCGCGCCGGCGCTCGCCGCGGCGGGCGCGCGCAGCTTCTTCGTGGCGATCGCCGAGGAGGGGGCGACGCTGCGCGACCTCCTCGGCCCGGGGCCCGCGATCTACGTCTTCTCCGGGATGATGCCGGGCGACGAGCCGCTCTTCGCGGCGCACGACCTCGTGCCCTGCCTCAACAGCCCGGCGCAGGTGGCGAACTTCCTGCGGGAGCTGCCCGACCGGCCGTTCGCGCTGCAGCTCGACAGCGGCATGAACCGGCTCGGGCTCGAGCCGGCCGACCTCTCCGCGGTCGCGGCGGTGCTGGACGGTGTCGCGCCGGTCCTGGTGATCAGCCATCTCGCCTGCGCCGACGAGCCGGGGCATGCGCAGAACGCCGGTCAGCTTCGCGCCTTCCGCACCATGCTGGGCGGGCTGCCGGAGACGCCGGCGAGCCTCGCCGCCACGGGCGGCATCCTGCTCGGGCCGGACTACCACTTCGCGATGACCCGGCCGGGGATCGGGCTCTATGGCGGGCTGCCCTTCGCCGGGGCGCGACCGGTGGTGCGGCTGTCGCTGCCGGTGATCCAGGTGCGCGAAGTCGCGCCCGGCGAGACGGTCGGCTACGGCGCCGCCTGGGTCGCGGCCGGGCGACGGCGGATCGCGACGGTCTCGGCCGGCTACGCCGACGGGCTGATCCGGCGGATCGGCGCGGGGAGGCCCGCGCTGTTCGCGGGCGACGTCCCCTGCCCGCTCGTCGGCCGGGTTTCGATGGACCTGATCACCGTCGACGTCACCGGGCTTGCCGAGGTGCCCGCCCGGCTCGACATCCTGAACCCGCATCAGGGGATCGACGCCCTCGCCGATGCGGCCGGAACGATCGGCTACGAGATCCTCACGGCGCTTGGCGACCGCTACGAACGCGTCTACACGGGAGCGGACCCCGCCGGCCCGGCCGGCCCATGACCACCGCCGGCTCAGCCGGCCAATGACCACCGCCGGCTCAGCCGGCCAATGACCACCGCCGGCTCAGCCGGCCCATGACCACCGCCGGCCCGGCCGGCCCATGACGCGTGACCGATGATCCTCGTCTCCCTCGTCCAGGGCTTTCTCGCCTCGATCGGGCGCTCGACCCTCGCGCTCTTCGGGGCGGTGGGGCGGGTGGTGCTGTTCACGGCGGAGGCGCTGTCGCATCTGGTCCGCCCGCCGTTCTACCCGCGGCAGCTGGGGCTTCAGCTGATCCGGATCGGGTATTTCTCGCTGCCGGTCGTGGGCCTCACGGCGCTCTTCACCGGCGGGGCGCTGGCGCTGCAGATCTACGCCGGCGGCGCGCGGTTCAACGCCGAGCAGGTGGTTCCCTCGATCGTCGCCATCGGCATCGTGCGCGAGCTCGGCCCGGTGCTCGGCGGGCTGATGGTCGCGGGCCGGGTGTCGTCGTCGATCGCGGCCGAGCTCGGCACCATGCGGGTGACCGAGCAGATCGACGCGCTGACGACGCTCTCGACCGAGCCGATGAAATACCTCGTGGTGCCGCGGATCCTGGCGGCGACGCTGGCGCTGCCGGTGCTGGTCGGGATCGGCGACGTCATCGGGATCATGGGCGGCTTCCTGGTCGGGACCGAGCGGCTCGGCTTCGACGCTGGCACCTACATCCGCAACACCGTCGACTTCCTCACGACGGCGGACGTGACCTCGGGGCTGATCAAGGCGGCCGTGTTCGGCTTCATCCTGTCGACGATGGGCTGCTTTCACGGCTACACCTCGGCGCGCGGCGCGCAGGGCGTCGGGCAGGCGACGACGAACGC
>SKOX01000029.1 GCA_007119835.1 Paracoccaceae bacterium | reverse complement strand
GTGGGGCAGGGCGCCCGGCCGGCCGAATGCTTCTACTTCGGCTTCAAGGAGCGGTCTCTCCTGGAATGGTCCGATCTCCGGCACTGGTACCTCTACTCTCCGATGGAGGGGCGGGCGGATACCCGGTTCCGGCCCGAGGGGCTCGAGGAAAGGTACGTCATCGCCTATCTCGAGGTCTTCTGCGCCGCCGAGCACGGCACGCTGGTACGCTATGAACGCCGCGACGGCGAGATTGCGCCCGTCTTCCCCATGGGCTGGAGGCACAGAACCGGCCCGTGGGGCATCGGCACCATGCGGAAGACGGTCGCCAGCGTCGCGGAAACGGTGGAGCTTGACGCGGCGACGCTCGAGGCAGCCCTCGGCCTGCGGCCGGCGATCAAGGCGCTGTTCGAGGCCTTCTGGCTCGATCCGAGTCCGGAGGAGGCCGCCGCCTGGGGCGCGTTCCCGCTTGATCTCGGCGAGGGCGACGGCAGCCAGACGGTGTCGCTGGCCGCGGCGTATACTTGGGGCGAACTCGCCCGGTCCCTTCGCGCCGGCCGCGACACCCAGCGGCGGCACTCCTATCACTGGATTCCTGCGGGGCTCGCGCTGACCTCCCCGCCGCTGCGCGCGGTGATGCAGCTCTACTTCGGCCTGCGCGGCGGGCTCGGGCGGGGCAGTTCTGGCACACGCTGAGCCGCGGCAGTACGTCTGGATCCCTCGCCGCAGGCGAGTTTTGCGCGAACCCCCTGCACCTCATGGACACGGTTTCGCGTGTGAAACCGTGGTGCCCCCAGAGAGACTCGAACTCCCGACCTACTGATTACAAATCAGTTGCTCTACCAGCTGAGCTATAGGGGCTCCGGCACCTGAGATAGGCCCTGCCGGGGCTGCCGCGCAAGAGGTTGGGTCATGGGGGACCCCTCGCTCCCGTCGTCACGCGTGTCGGATGCTGATTAAGGCGAGTTCACCGCGCGGCCCGCGATGGTGAGTTGGAAAGCGTCGTCATGGTGAGCAAGTTCCGTTGCGGTCAAATCCTCCGCGGTCAGGCCGTGGAGGAAGGCGCAGGCTGCGAAGACATTGCCGTGGGCTTCCACGGCGACATTCTCCCCTCCGAAGGTATCGCCCAGCAGTCGCTCGAGCGACTGGCGTGTAAAGCGCCAGTAGTCGCCCCAGTGCTCTCGGTCGTAGCCGCAGATCTGGGAGATGCCCGGCACGGTGACGAGCAGCACACCACCGGGCCTAAGCGCCCGCTTGCAGCTGGCGACGGCCCCTTGGAGGTCGTAGATGAAGGGGAAGACTTGGGTCAGAACCAGGCAGTCGAAGGCGCCCTCGGGGATGCCCTCGCCAGTGGCGAGGTTGCCCACCAGGGTGCCGTCCGCGAAGCCCGGCTTGGGATAAAGCACCTCGGCGCGGGCAACCTGGCCGCCGCCGAAGCGGCGAGTGTAGTTCACGTAGCCACCCGCCTCCAGCACCGCGCCCCGGATGTCGGCGCGGTGCCGCTCAAGGAAGCCCTCGATGTAGTGCCGGTCGATGGGCGTGCCGCGGCCGATGCCGAAGTCTCGCCGGAGCGGACGGATCCGCCGCAGGAGCCCGAGCCGGACGGCGATGCCGGTGGAGGCGGCCTTCAGCCAGCTGCGAGGACGCAGCCGGCGCTTCAGGGACGCGAGCGCGGTCACCGGATCAGCCTCGCAGCGCGTCCGGCCAGACGTCGGAGCAGCGGCTTTGGCGGCGTCCAGGCAATCCAGACGAACGGCAGGAGGCGGCCCGGCGGCAGGGGCCTCGGCGGCTCGCCCGGTTCGAGCCAGCGCAGGAAGCGCTCGGCCGGGGGCCAGACGTAGTCGTCGAACCACGTCCAGCAGCCATGGCGCATATAGATGTCCCGGAGGCGAGCCCCGAGCTTCGGGTCGGTTGGAAGTTCTGGCGCGGAACAATCGAGCCTCGCCAGGTGGCGCAGCATGAAGGGATAGCTCTTGTCGCTGACGTAGCTCGTCACCCAGAGTGGGAAGCCGAGTTCCTGCCGGAGACTTTCTACTGCCCGAAAGACCTGCACATGGTCCTCGTGGCCATACTCTCCCCATGGATTGTGGGTGACGACCGCCGGCGCTCCGGTGAGCAGCGGGCGCAGCGCTGAGACGAGATTCGGGAAAGCCTCCTGATAGCGTCGAGCGGAAAAGCCCCGGAAGGTGCCTGGCCGGGGCCGGACGGCCAAGCCGTAGGGGGTTTCGGCGGGAGTAGGCCAAGCAGCGCCGTTCAGGACTTCGGCCTCCCGGAAGCGGAGGCTGGTGACATCCGGGAGGGGAAGCTCCGCAAGGCTCCGGCGCCGGCCTTCGGCCCAGGCGGGAAAGGAGTCGATGTCTTCGAATACCAGCACGACCCGCGCCGTGCGCGACAGGAGAGCGCTTGCCCAGAGCGCCTCATCGTCCGGATGCGCCATGACGAGGATTGCGCCTTCGGGAGGCAGGGAGGCGTCGGACATGGGTTCGGTCTCGGTTTTGGGCACGGTCTCAGCTGCCGCTGATGGCAAGGGCGTCATCCCGAGGGCGGCTGCCCTCTTTCATGAGCACGAAACCAGGGGTCGCACCATGGGGATGCTCCGCCACGATCGTTTCGATGACCTCTCCGAAGGTCCGGCGGTAGACCTCGTGGCCGTAGACCCGCCTGGCCTCTTCCCAAGCCGCCCTTGCCATGGCGGCAACCTGTACGGCAGGCATCCCGGCAAGCCGACGAACCGTGGCCTCCACGGCTTCGGCTGTAGGGGAAGCGATCGCCAGCCCAAACAACGGATCGACGTCGACCCCCGCCTCCGGGGTCACGAGCGGGATTAATCCTGCATGCATGGCGTTGATCACGCTGCCGCAGCAGGCGTCGGCGCATGTGGGGTAGACGTGTGCGGCCGTAGCCGCACGGATTGCGGCGAAGTCTGTGCCAGCAAGGTCGATCCAGCCATGAGTCCGGATGTTCGGAGTCTCGTAGAGCTCCTTCGCGTAGGCGCGCGCGAAATGCGGATCCCGGTCCACGGGCCCGCAGACCGTCAAGTGTAACTCGGGCATCCGGGCGAAGGCTTCGAGGACGACGTCGAGCCCCTTGTGCACGAGGCCGGTGCTGCCGAGCCACAAGAAGCGGGTCCGAGCCTGTGCGAAGTCGCGATCCTCGATCCAAGGCTGGAGGATCGTGCCCGGATTTGGGATCTGGAAAATTCGCTTTCCGGCGAAGGCATAGGTCTCGTAGACGACGTCGTTGCCGAGCATGGTTGCGTAATCGGCCTCCTCGATCGCGCGGTTCATCCGCAGCTGCGCGATGCTCGTGAGAGCCACGCCCCGCTTGGCCTGCACTTCCCGAAGCCGCGCAAGTGCCGCCGCATTGTTGGCGAGCCAGTGCGCGGTCTCAAGGTGAACGATCCTGATGCAGTCTTTCTCCATGCGCCCGGCGAGAGCCTCGAAGTTCTCGCGCGGGCCGATGAAGAGGTCGTAGCGCCGCTTCGGCCGGAATTGTACGTTGCGCCAGCTTATGACGTCGACCGCGTAGCCCCGCTCGAGTAGTGCCTCGACCATCAGCCGAGCTTCCACGAAGTGATTGTGGCGGCGGATCAGGGGATCGTCGGACTTCGCCAAGACTCCCTCGACCACGTGGGCGAGGAGGGCTGTTCCTCGGGCCGGGCCTACCGGGCGGAATGAGGCGAATGCCCGTCGGTCGGGATCGAGATACCGCTTGGGGAGGTCCACTGCCGCGCGCAGGAGACGCTGAAGCGAGGGAGGCTGGGTTGGTTGGGTCACGGGAACACTCAATGAAGCAAGCACCAGATACGCCTATAAGAGGTCTTTGTTGCAGACCAGCTACCGTCCCGAATGCGGCAGTCCTGACCGATGACCTCCGCGCCACCGGTGGAGAGAGGGCTACCCAAGTGCACCATCATTCGGTAGCGAGTGGCCGGACGCGAGGCAAGTAAGAGGTGGCACGAGTGAGAATTGCAGTCTTCGGCCTCGGCTACGTGGGCATCGTCTCCGCGGCCTGCCTCGCGCGCGACGGCCACCAGGTGATCGGAGTCGACCCCCAGCGCGAGAAGGTCGATCTCGTCAATGCCGGGCGTACGCCGATCGTCGAGCAGTATGTGGGCGAGCTCGTCGGCGAGGGTGTGGCCGCAGGCAGGCTCGCGGCCACCACCTCTGCCGCCGAGGCGGTGGCCAAAAGCGAAATGAGTCTCGTCTGTGTTGGTACGCCCTCGCGGAAGAACGGCAGCCTTGATGTCGGTGCGGTCGAGCGGGTTTGCGAGGAGATCGGCGCCGCGGTGCGCGCCGGCGGTGTCTCCCACACGGTGGTGATCCGTTCCACAATCCTGCCCGGCACCATGCGCGGCCTCGTTATCCCCGCCCTCGAGCGAACTGCGGGTCCGGCGGCGCCCGATCTCCTGAAGGTCGCCAACAACCCGGAATTCCTGCGCGAGTCGACCGCCGTCTACGACTATGACAACCCGCCGAAGACGGTGGTGGGCGCGGCCGACCCTGCCACGGCAGAGCGCGTGCTCGCGCTCTACGAGGCGCTGCCCGGGCCGAAGATCGCCACCCGCCTTGAGGTGGCCGAGATGGTGAAGTACGCCGACAACGCCTGGCACGCGACTAAGGTCGCCTTCGCCAACGAGATCGGCAACATCGCCAAGGCGGCCGGCGTCGACAGCTGGGAGGTGATGGACATCTTCTGCCGCGACGAGAAGCTCAACATCTCATCCTACTACCTCCGGCCGGGCTTTGCCTTCGGCGGTTCCTGCCTGCCTAAGGACGTACGCGCGCTCGCCTACAAGGGGCGCGAGCTCGACCTCGAGCTGCCGCTCCTGAACGCGCTCCTGCCCACCAACGCGGCCCAGGTCGAGCGCGCGCTCGAGCTTGTCGCTGCCGCCGACCGCCGCCGGATCGCCTTCCTCGGCATCAGCTTCAAGTCCGGCACCGACGACCTCCGCGAGAGCCCGCAGGTTGCCCTCGTCGAGCGGCTGATCGGCAAGGGTTACGACCTGAGGATCTACGACCGCAACGTACATCTGGCCCGGCTCGTTGGCGCCAACCGCGCCTATATCGAGGAAGTGATCCCCCATATCGCCGACATCCTGTCGGACGACCTCGCAGGCACCGTCGCCCACGGCGATCTCGTGGTGATCGGCAACGCCGCGCCCGAGTTCAAGGGTCTTGCGGAGTTGATGCGACCCGACCAGCAGGTGCTCGACCTCGTGCGTGTCGCCGGGCTCCGGGAGGCGCTCGGCAATCGCTACGACGGGGTCAACTGGTGAGGAACCCGGCGGAGACCGGCCGATGAGCCCGCGCGACGGCGTGGCGCCGATGGTCGAGACGCGGGCGGCCGAGGCGCAGGTGGCGGCCGGGCCGGGGCAGGGGCGGCGGGTGCTGATCGTCGTCGAGAACCTGCCCGTTCCTTTTGACCGGCGGGTCTGGGCGGAGGCGACCACCCTCGCAGCTGCAGGCTACACAGTCTCGGTGATCTGCCCTACGGGCAAGGGCTGCGAGGCGGCCTATGAGCATCTCGAGGGAGTCCACATCTACCGTCATCCGCTGCCGGTCGAGGGCCACGGTGCGCTCGGCTACCTGCGGGAGTACGGCGGCGCCCTCTTTCACGAGCTCAGGCTCGCGCTGAAGGTGCGCCGCGCTCACGGGATCGACATCCTGCACGGCTGCAACCCGCCCGACCTGATCTTCCTCGTGGCATGGGCGCTGCGGCCCTTCGGCGTGTGCTATCTCTTCGATCACCACGACATCTGCCCGGAACTTTACGAGACCAAGTTCGGCCGGCGCGGGGCGCTGTGGCGGCTGATGGTGCTGGTGGAGCGGCTGACATTCCGCAGTGCAATCGTCTCGATCGCGACGAACGAATCCTATGCCGAGATCGCCCGGGAGCGGGGTGGCATGGCGGCC
>SKOX01000232.1 GCA_007119835.1 Paracoccaceae bacterium | reverse complement strand
ACCGCTTCGCAACCGCTCGGATCCAGGCCCATCGAAACCGTCCTCCTCAGATCAAGAGGACTTCGACAGATTCACCCTTTCAGCCGCTTGTCACCAGTTCACTCACCCGATTGCCCTGGGAGAAGCGGCCATCGAGATCGTCAGGCGATGCGATATAGCGAAGGGCTCCGAGGTCCTGCCGCGACGCTGGGTGGTCGAGCGCACCTCCGCTTGGCTCGGAAAAGCCGCGAGGAGCTGAAGAACGTCCCGAACATGACAGCCGTCGTCGCCTCCGGCAATCCCCTCGCCATGTTGCACTCGGACCCCTGCGGTCGTTCGGCCGCCGGGTTGGCGGCGGCGGGCTCTACCACATGCCGGCAACTCCGTGCTAGGCGCAGACGATCTTGACGAACGCCGAGGCCGGAGGTGGTTCTGTTGGTAGACCGAGGCGGTAGCGTGGCGAGAGGCGCGATGGCGATCTGTCACGAGCAGGAACGCCTTCTCGATCGCGTTTCGCGAACGTTCGCCCTGACGATCCCGGAACTGCCCCAAAGCCTTCGCCTGACGGTGGGCAACGCCTATCTGCTCTGCCGGATCGTCGACACCATCGAGGACGAGCCGACGCTGCCGCCGGAGCGGAAGCGGGCGCTCAGCGAGCGTTTCACTGCCGTCGTCGCCGGCGATGACGATCCGGCGGCTTTTGCCGAGCAGCTTGGCGCGTGCCTCTCCGACCGGACCCCGCGTGCGGAGCGGGCGCTGGTCGAGGCGACGCCGCAGGTGGTCGCGCTCACGCGCGGCTTCGGGAGCGTGCAGCGTGCCGCGATCGAGCGCTGCGTGCGGATCATGGCAGGCGGGATGTCCGAGTTCCAGGAACGACGGCCGACGCAGGGGCTGGCGGATCTGGCCGAGATGGAGCGCTACTGTTACGTGGTCGCGGGCGTGGTCGGCGAGATGCTCACCGACCTGTTTTGCGACCACTGCCCCGAGATCGCGCCGCGGGCCCCGCAGATGCGCCTGCTTGCCGTGCGGTTCGGGCAGGGGCTGCAGATGACCAACATCCTCAAGGACATCTGGGACGACTCGTCGCGAAGCGTCTGCTGGCTGCCGCGCTCCGTCTTCGCGCGGCACGGCGTGGATCTGGCAACGCTCTCGTCCGGTGTCGACCGCCCGAGGTTGGCGGCCGGTGTCGAGGAGCTGGTCGCCCTCGCGCATGCCCAGCTGGCGGCTGCCCTGGAGTTCGTCCTGATGATCCCCCCGCGCGAGCGGGGCATACGGATCTTCTGCCTCTGGGCGATCGGGATGGCGCTGCTGACGCTTCGCCGGATACGCGCGCAGCCGGGGTTCCGCAGCGGGCGCGAGGTGAAGATCTCCCGCCACAGCGTCCGCGCCACGGCCCTTGCCTGCCGTCTTGCCGCTGGCAGCGACAGGCTGCTGCGCCTTTTGTTCCTGGCCGCCGGGCAGGCCGGGCGCGCGGCGCCGGGCAGGGCCGCGGGAAACGGCCGGCTGAGCGAACGCTGACGGCGAGCGCTGCCTCTGCCCGTCTGCTCGGGCGCGGCACCAACAAGCTGACGCTCGACCACCATCGGCAGGCCAAGAACATGCTGGTCAGCTACAATCCCTACAAGCTCGGCTTCTTCTGAGGCTCCGAGACCTGGAAGAGCGGCACGGGCTTTTCCCGCGCCGCTTTCGCTTGATGCCGGCCGGGCGGCGCGTCCTGGATCAGAACGGGATCTCGTCGTCGAGATCCGGGCGGCCACCGCCGCCCTGGCCGCTCGGGCCACCGCCCTGGCCGCCCTGGCCGCCGCCGTAGCCGCCGCGACCGCCGCCGCCGAAGTCGCCGCCGCCGCCTTCGCCCCGGGCGTCGAGGAGCGTGAGGTTCGACCGGAACCGCTTGAGCGCGATCTCGGTGGTGTAGCGGTCCTGGCCAGACTGGTCCTGCCACTTGCGGGTCTCGAGCTGTCCCTCGAGATAGACCTTGGAGCCCTTCCGCAGGTACTGCTCGGCGACGCCGACGATCTGCTCGTCGTATATCGCAACCCGGTGCCACTCGGTCTTCTCGCGCCGCTCGCCGGTCTGCTTGTCGCGCCAGTTCTCCGAGGTCGCGACCGACAGGTTGCAGACCTTGCCGCCGCTCGGGAAGGTCCTGACTTCCGGGTCGGCGCCGAGGTTGCCGACGATGATGACCTTGTTCACGCTTCCAGCCATGTGGCCTCTCTCTCCATTCGCGCCGATGCCCGCGCTCCGCCGCATGCCGACAGCGTCGGCCGCACGATGCTCGCCCGATTGTCTACAGGGTGTTCACGGCGAGATGAAGGCTGACACGTCACATCCGATCTGCTAGGTGCGGTCGGGGACGAAAACCGCTGGGGTCGCACCGTTGCGGCCTGCACAAGAACGGTCGGGGATAGATGAGCAAGCGGCTTGTCGTGCTTTGCCTGTCGGCGGCACTTCTCGGGCAGCCTGCGGCGGGCCAGCCGCTGAGCGCCCTTCTCGGGGGCGGGTCGGGCATCTCGGGCGAGTACCGCGACATGATCCGGCCGCCGATCCCGGGGGCGCTGGCGGGACAGCCGCGCCGGCCGCAGCTGATCGAAGAGGACGAGGTTTGGACCATGCCGGCCTACACCGGCACCACAGGCCAGTACCACCAGATGGCCCGGACGGCGGCGCGCAAGCACGGCATCCCGGAGGACCTGTTCCTGCGGCTCGTGCAGGCGGAGTCCGCGTGGCGCCCGGCGGCAGTGTCGTCGAAGGGCGCCATCGGGCTCGCCCAGCTCATGCCGGGGACGGCGCGGGACCTGCGGGTCAATCCGCATGACCCCCAGCAGAATCTCGAGGGTGGGGCGCGCTATCTTTCCATGCAGTACCGCAAGTATCGCGACTGGCGCCTCGCGCTCGCCGCCTACAATGCCGGGCCGGGGGCGGTCGATCGCTACAGGGGCATCCCGCCGTACCGCGAGACGCAGGACTACGTGCGTCGGATCCTCGGCCGCTGAGGACCGCCGCGCTCGAGCCTGCGCCGAAGGGTCGCGGGGCCTGATCGTTCAGCCGCGGCGAGGGCGGACTTACGGGTCGTGGCCGCGTGCGGACGACAGGACTCACAAACCGGCGGCAGTGCGCTAAATACCCGCTGTCGGTTTGGGGGCAGGATGTCCGAGCAGAAGTTCATCGAGATCCGCGGCGCGCGGGAGCACAACCTCAAGGGGATCGACGTCGACATCCCCAGGGACCGCCTCGTGGTGATCACGGGCCTGAGCGGGTCGGGCAAGTCGTCGCTCGCCTTCGACACGATCTACGCCGAGGGGCAGCGCCGCTACGTCGAATCGCTGTCGGCCTATGCGAGGCAGTTCCTCGACATGATGCAGAAGCCGGACGTGGATCACATCTCCGGCCTGTCGCCGGCGATCTCGATCGAGCAGAAGACGACGTCGAAGAACCCGCGCTCGACGGTCGGCACCGTCACCGAGATCTACGACTACATGCGGCTCTTGTTCGCGCGGGTCGGCACGCCGTATTCGCCGGCGACCGGGCTGCCGATCGAGGCGCAGCAGGTCAGCCAGATGGTCGACGTCGTCATGGCGATGCCGGAGGGGACGCGCGCCTACCTGCTGGCGCCGATCGTGCGCGACCGCAAGGGCGAGTACCGCAAGGAGTTTGCCGAGCTGCGCAAGCAGGGCTTCCAGCGCGTCAAGGTCGACGGGGCGTTCCACGACCTCGAGGACCCACCGGAGCTCGACAAGAAGTTCCGGCACAACATCGACGTGGTGGTCGACCGGCTCGTGGTGCGCGAGGGGATCGAGACGCGGCTCGCGGATTCGTTCCGCACGGCGCTCGACCTCGCGGACGGGATCGCGATCCTCGAGACGGCGCCGACCGCCGACGAGGCGGAGGCGGGGGTCGAGCCGGTGCGGACGACCTTCTCGGAGAACTTCGCCTGTCCGGTGTCGGGCTTCACCATCGCCGAGATCGAGCCGCGGCTGTTCTCGTTCAACGCGCCGTTCGGCGCTTGTCCCGCCTGCGACGGGCTGGGGGTGGAGCTGTTCTTCGACCCCAAGCTCGTCGTGCCCGACGAGGGCCTGCCGCTGACCAAGGGCGCGATCGCGCCTTGGGCCAAGGGCCAGTCGCCGTACTACCGGCAGACGATCGAGGCGCTGGGCAAGCACTACGGCTTCAAGTCGTCCGCGAAGTGGAAGGATCTTCCGGAGGCGGCGAAGGCGGCGATCCTCTACGGCTCGCAGGGCGACAAGATCCGCTTCCGCTACGACGAGGGCGGGCGGGTCTACGAGATCGAGCGGCCGTTCGAGGGCGTGCTCCCGAACCTCGAGCGGCGGTATCGCGAGAGCGACTCGACCTGGCTGCGCGAGGAGTTCGAGCGCTATCAGAACAACCGGCCCTGCGGCGCCTGCGGCGGCTACCGGCTGAAGCCCGAGGCGCTGGCGGTGAAGATCGGCGGCATGCATGTCGGCCAGGTGGTGCAGATGTCGATCCGGCAGGCGCTCGACTGGATCGAGGCGGCGCCGGGGCATCTGAGCCAGCAGAAGAACGCGATCGCCCGGGCGATCCTGAAGGAGATCCGCGAGCGGCTCGGGTTCCTTGTCAATGTCGGGCTGGACTACCTGACGCTGGCGCGCAACGCCGGCACGCTTTCGGGCGGCGAGAGCCAGCGCATCCGGCTGGCGAGCCAGATCGGCTCGGGCCTGACGGGGGTGCTCTACGTCCTCGACGAGCCTTCGATCGGGCTGCACCAGCGCGACAACGACCGGCTGCTGACGACGCTGAAGAACCTGCGCGACCAGGGCAACACGGTGATCGTCGTCGAGCATGACGAGGAGGCGATCCGCGAGGCCGACCACGTCATCGACATCGGGCCCGGGGCCGGCGTGCACGGCGGGCAGATCATTGCCGAAGGCACGCCGGAGGAGATCGCGGCGGCGCCGCAGTCGGTGACGGGGCAGTATCTCAACGGGTCTCGCGAGATCGGGGTACCGTCGGGGCGGCGGCAGGGAAACGGCAGGAAACTGACGGTCCGCAAGGCGACGGGCAACAACCTCAAGAACCTGACGGTCGACTTCCCGCTCGGGACCTTCACCTGCGTCACCGGCGTGTCGGGCGGCGGCAAGTCGACCCTGACGATCGAGACGCTGTTCAAGACAGCGTCGATGCGGCTGAACGGCGCGCGGCAGACGCCTGCGCCCTGCGAGACCATCGACGGGCTGCACCATCTCGACAAGGTCATCGACATCGACCAGTCGCCGATCGGGCGGACGCCGCGGTCGAACCCGGCGACCTATACCGGGGCGTTCGGTCCGATCCGGGACTGGTATGCCGGGCTGCCGGAGGCGAAGGCGCGGGGCTACAAGCCGGGACGGTTCTCGTTCAACGTGCGTGGCGGGCGGTGCGAGGCCTGCCAGGGCGACGGCGTCATCAAGATCGAGATGCACTTCCTGCCCGACGTCTACGTCACCTGCGAGACCTGCGGCGGCAAGCGCTACAACCGCGAGACGCTGGAGGTGACGTTCAAGGGCAAGTCGATCGCCGACGTGCTCGACATGACGGTGGAGGATGCTGAGGCGTTCTTCTCCGCGGTGCCGTCGATCCGCGAGAAGATGACGACGCTGATGCGGGTGGGCCTGGGCTACATCAAGGTCGGCCAGCAGGCGACGACGCTGTCGGGCGGCGAGGCGCAGCGGGTGAAGCTGTCGAAGGAGCTGGCGCGGCGCTCGACCGGGCGGACGCTCTACATCCTCGACGAGCCGACCACGGGCTTGCATTTCGAGGACGTTAAGAAGCTGCTCGAGGTGCTGCACGAACTCGTCGAACAGGGCAACAGCGTGGTGGTGATTGAGCACAACCTCGACGTCATCAAGACGGCCGACCACATCATCGACATCGGTCCGGAGGGCGGCGACGGCGGCGGCATGGTCGTT
>SKOX01000291.1 GCA_007119835.1 Paracoccaceae bacterium | reverse complement strand
GTCCTCGATCTCGTGGGACAGGCGGAGGAATGACGCACCCGCCCATGAGGCGCGTGACAAACATGAGGATTTTCGTCATAAACATCATGTGGGCGGGCGATGGCCGACTTGAATGGCGTCATCGGCCGGCCGATATATTGCGTTGATGTGGCAGGGAAACCTGCTGGGGAAGACAGGGATCGCCAGGAGGGTAGTTCATGGCTGAATACGACAGCGTCCGCCGCACCGGGGCACGGGCCGGGGCAGACGTCCGTACAGGGTATATCGACGAGGGGCTGCGCGCCCACATGAACAAGGTCTACGGCCTGATGGCCGTGGCCATGGTCATCACCGGCCTCGTCGCGTGGATCGTCGGCACGGACTTCGCACGCGTCGTCGCGGGCGAGCCGACCGTCGTCGTTCCGGAGAACGTCGTGGCGGCGCTCTACACCTCGCCGCTGCGCTGGGTGATCATGTTCGCGCCGCTCGCCTTCGTCTTCGGCTTCGCGGCCGGCATCAACCGGATGTCCGAGTCGACCGCTCAGACGGTGTTCTGGGCCTTTGCGGCCGTTATGGGCCTGTCGATCGGCTGGATCTTCGCCGTCTTCACCGGCATGTCGATCGCCCAGACCTTTTTCGTGACCGCGATCGCCTTCGCCGGCCTCAGCCTCTACGGCTACACGACCAAGAAGGACCTCTCCGGCTGGGGCACCTTCCTGATCATGGGCGTGATCGGCCTGATCGTGGCGATGGTCATCAACCTCTTCATCGCCTCGGCGGCGCTGCAGTTCGCCGTCTCGGTGATCGGCGTGCTGATCTTCGCGGGCCTGACCGCCTACGACACCCAGCGGCTGAAGAACGAATACCTGATGATGCGCGGCACCGACGGCGAGGCCTATCTCGGCAAGGCTGCCATCCTCGGCGCGCTGTCGCTCTACATCAACTTCATCAACATGTTCATGTTCCTCCTTCAGTTCCTCGGCCAGCGCGACTGACGCGGGAACCGAAAGGGAAGACGCGAGAACGGGCCGGCGCGATCGCGCCGGCCCTTTTTCGTCGCGGCTCCTCTCGCCGGCCTCTCGATTTCGTCGCCTGCCGCAGGTCTTTGGCGCGTGCTGCCGCTTCAGCCCCCGTCTCCGCGATGTCGGCCGTCGGTGATGCGCGCGAGGCTCTCGATGAGGCGCCCGGGCTGCGTCGGCTTGCCCAGGTTCTCCACGCCCTCGAGCTCGGGATGGCCGTCCGTCTCCCGCCCGTCGCAGGCGCTCGCGAGCACGTAAGGAATGCCCCGCCGCCGCAGCGCCGCGGCCACCGGTGTGACCCGCTCGCCCCGCAGCGTGACGTCGAGAACCGCCGCCGCCGGTGCCTCGCGCTCGAGCAGCGCAAGCGCATCCGCCACCGTCGGCGCCGGGCCGACCACGCGGCATTCGTTCCGCTGGAGGACGTCCGCAAGCTCCAGCGAGATCAGGAACTCGTCCTCCACGACGAAGACGGCCAGCCCAGGCTGAAGCGCGCCGTGTGGCGATGGCAAGGTCATGCCGGCTCCACTTTTTCTTGCCCCCCGTTGGAGGCGTCGCCAGTAGAACGGAGTGCGACCGTGGCAGTTCCGGGGGACGCCGGCTCCTGCGATCACGCCTTCCAGCGTTGCCGCGGAGCATCCAAGCCCGGACCAGCGGTTTCGGCCCTGCATCGCCCGTGGCGTCGGGGCTTCATCCGCGCGCCTGCAGCGCGCCTCCGGGCGCCTGCAGATTCCTTCACAGCGATCGAGCGACATGCCTGTCGAGGGCTCCGGCGGACGATCGCCTCGGCTCGCGGCATCTACAAGCGGCGGGAAACAAGCCTTCTTGGCCGCCAGGCCGTCACTCCTTGACCGCCTCGCCCTGCTCCCGGCGGTAGGCATGCGCCGGGAAGACGCCGAGGATCTGCAGAAGCGACGTGAAGTACCCCAGCTCGTCGAGGGCGCGGGCGACCGGCGGCTGGTCGGGGTGCCCCTCGACCTCGGCGTAGAACTGCGTCGCGGTGAAGTGGCCGTTCACCATGTAGCTCTCGAGCTTGACCATGTTGACGCCGTTGGTCGCGAAGCCGCCCATCGCCTTGTAGAGGGCCGCGGGGATGTTCCGCACCCTGAAGACGAACGCCGTGATGGTCTCCGCGGGGTCGTCCGCCGGCGGCGCGAACCGCCGTTCCGGCGCCATGGCGAGAAAACGGGTGGTGTTGTTCGACTGGTCCTCGATGTGGCGGGCAAGCACGGTCAGGCCGTAGGTCTCGGCCGCGAGCTCCGAGGCGAGCGCGGCCAGCGTGCGGTCGCCCGTGCGCGCCACGATCTCCGCCGAGCCGGCGGTATCAGCCCCCACCCGCCGCTCGATGCCGTGCGCGGCGAGGAAGTCGCGGCACTGCCCGAGAAGCACGGTATGGCTCATCGCCGCGTGGATCTCGGAGAGGGTCGTGCCGGGCAGGCCGAGCAGGTTGATGTGCACCCTGAGAAAATGCTCGCCGATGATGTGCAGGCCCGATTCCGGCAGAAGGTGGTGGATGTCGGCGACGCGGCCGTAGGTCGAGTTCTCGACCGGCAGCAGCGCCAGAGCGGCCCGCCCCTCCCTCACCGCCGCGGCCGCCCCCTCGAAGGTGTTGCAGGGCAGCGGCTCGTGGTCGGGAAAGGCCTGGACGCAGGCCTCGTGCGAATAGGCGCCGAGGGTGCCCTGGAAGGAGATCATCGGGCGGTCGCTGCGGCTTGTCATGGCGGCGTCTCCGGGTCGTCGCGCCGGCTGGGCTGGGTCCACCCGCGGCGGGGCCGACACATGCCGGATGCGTTCGCCGAGGGAAAGCGCAAACTCGTACGGCCGACCCCTTGGCCCTGTCTTGATGCCGAGCGGGCGGGCACGTATATGGGTCGTGAGAGGTTGGCACGGGCAGGCGCCTCGCCAACCCGGTCAGGTCCGGAAGGAAGCAGCCGTAACGAGCCCCGCCTGGGCCGTGTCCAGCCTCTCGCTTCCCCATTCCAGCACTTCGGACGGCAGAGCACCGCCTCGGGCGCATGTCGTTCCCGGCTGTTGGCCGCTCGCCGCGCCGGCCGATCGCCCGGGACATTCACAACGCCATCAAGCAAAGACGCTCTTGCGTGTGAGCGAGCCTGTCAAAAGGAAGCGCCAGCGTCGCCGGTGTGGTGCCCGAGGCCGGACTCGAACCGGCATACCTTGCGGCGGCGGATTTTGAGTCCGCTGCGTCTACCAATTCCGCCACTCGGGCGAGCGCCGGGCGCACCTTACTGCGCTGCACGCCCCGCGGCAACGGGAGAGCGAGATGACGCGCATTGCCGGATGACAGCAAACTGGCCTTGCGTCACAGTCCGCAGCGAAGTTCCGACCCCGCGCACACGCTCCGGCAGAAAGACGCCGCCATGACCGACACCACCGTGAGCATCGACACCTCGGGCGAGGAAACCCTCCTCGCCTTTGCCGGACGGCTCGTGATCGACCGGATCGAGGCCATCGACCGTGCTCTCGGCGAGCAGCCCGGTGGCGGAAACATCGTCATCGATCTCTCCCGCGTCGAGACGCTCGACACCGCCGGCGCCTGGCTCGTCATCACGCTCGCCAAGCGGCTCGAGGCGGACGGCGCCGAGGTGCGCGTGGATGGCGCGAGCGACATCCAGCGCCAGCTTCTCGACCGCATCGAGGCGAGCCTGCCCGAGGAACACGTGCCCGAACCGCGGCCGGGCGGCCTTGTGCCCTGGCTCGAGCGGATCGGCCGCGCAACAGCCGCGACGGCCGCCCTCGTCCTCGAACTCCTGTCCTTCTTCGGGGAGACGATCGCCCGGCTCCTCGGCGTCCTGGTCCGGCCATGGCGGCTCCGGGGCACCTCGCTCGTCGCCCAGATGCACGAGGCGGGCTTCAACGCGGTGCCGATCGTCGCGCTGATGACCTTCCTCATCGGGATCGTGATCGGCTACCAGGGCGCCGCGCAGCTCCGCCAGTTCGGCGCTGAGGTCTTCGTCGTCGACCTGATCGCGATCTCGGTCCTGCGCGAGCTCGGCGTGCTGCTCACCGCGATCATGGTCGCCGGGCGCTCGGCCTCGGCCTTCACCTCGTCCATCGGCTCGATGAAGATGCAGGAGGAGATCGACGCCATGCGCACCCTCGGCCTCGACCCGATCGAGGTCCTCGTCGTGCCCCGCGTCCTCGCCCTCCTCATCATGCTCCCGGTCCTCGCCTTCATCGGCAACATTACGGGGCTCCTCGGCGGCATGATCATGTCATGGATCGAGCTCGGCATCTCGCCGAGCCTCTTTCTCGTCCGGATGCTCGAGGGCACCGACATCAGCCACTTCTTCGTCGGGATGGTCAAGGCGCCGGTCTTCGCAGTGGTCATCGCCGTCGTCGGCGCCTTCCAGGGCATGAAGGTCGAGATGGACGCGGCCTCGCTCGGCCGGCGCACCTCGATCTCGGTCGTGCTTGCCATCTTCCTCGTGATCGTCTTCAACGCGCTCTTCTCGGTGTTCTTCGCGATCCTCGAGGTCTAGATGTACGACGACTCCCGTCAGCAAGCCGAGCGCCAAGCGATCATCGAGGTCCGCGGCCTCGTCACCCGCTTCGGCGATCACGTCGTGCACGAGAACCTCGATCTCGACGTCTACCGCGGCGAGGTCCTCGGCGTCGTCGGCGGCTCGGGCTCCGGCAAGTCCGTGCTCCTGCGCGCGATCTGCGGCCTGCTCCGCCCGGCGGCAGGCTCTGTCCGGGTCCTCGGCACCGACATGCTCTCCGCCCCGGAGGCCGAGCGTCGCAGCATCGAGAACCGCTGGGGCGTGATGTTTCAGGAGGGCGCGCTGTTCTCCTCGCTGACCGTGCTCGAGAACGTCGAGGCACCGATGCGCGAGCGCCTCAAGCTGCCGCCGGAGATCCGGCGGGGCCTCGGCGAGCTCAAGGTCAGCCTCGTCGGCCTGCCGCCGCTCGCCGGATCGAAGTATCCCGCCGAACTCTCGGGCGGCATGCGCAAGCGGGCCGGCCTTGCGCGTGCCATCTCCCTCGATCCCGAAATCGTCTTCCTCGACGAGCCGACGGCGGGCCTCGATCCGATCAGCGCCACCGCATTCGACGAGCTCATCCGCTCGCTCCAGCGCGCGCTCGGCCTCACCGTCTTCCTCGTCACGCACGACCTTGACACCTTGCACGCCACCTGCGACCGGATCGCGGTGCTCGCGGAGAAAAAGGTGTTGGTCACCGGCACGATGGCCGATATGCTTAACGTTGAGCATCCCTGGGTCCACGAGTACTTCCACGGACCCCGCGCCCGCGCGGCCCAGCCGGCCGGCTGAGGAGAGGCATGGAAACCCGGGCAAACTACGTCCTGATCGGCGTCTTCACGCTGCTGAGCCTGTTCGCCGCCCTGGGCTTCGTTCTGTGGCTGGCGCAGTTCGAACTCGACCGGCGCTATGACTATTACGACATCCTGTTCGACAACGTCACGGGGCTCCCGTCCGGCGGCGAGGTCCGCTACAACGGCGTCCTCGTCGGCCAGGTCGTCACCTTCGACTTCGACCGCGAGGATCCGACGCTGGTGCGCACGCGGGTGGAGGTCCGGGCGAGCACGCCGATCACCGCCGACGTCGAGGCGCAGCTCCAGCTCCAGGGCGTCACCGGCATCTCCTTCGTCGCCCTGACCTCGCGCGACCCGGACGCGCCGCTGCTGAAGGAAGTCGCGGAAGAGCCAGTCCCGACCATCCGCGCCCGGCCCGCCGCGCTCGACGCGCTGATGCAGGACGCGCCCGACATCCTCAGCGAGACGCTCACCCTGATCCAGCAGCTTCAGGGCTTCGTCGGGCCGGAGGCCCAGATGGCAGTCCAGCGGATCCTCACCAACTTCGCCGACGCCACCGACAGGCTCGATCAGGCGCTCGAGGACTTCGGCGAGATCAGTGCCCAGGTGCGTGACGCGACCCAGGTCCTTGCCGACTTCACCGAGGAGCTCCAACCGCTGACGATCGAGGTCGAGCGCGTCGCCGTCAACGCGAGCCAGGCGCTCGCCGCCGCGACGGGCGCGCTCAGCGCCGCCGAGTTCGCCATCTCGAGCACCGAGCGGCTGCTCGAGACCCAGGTGCCGGCCCTGATCGAGCAGGCCGAGGACACGCTGCTACAGGTGACGGAGAGCGCGCAGGCGCTGGGCACCGGCGTCACGGCGACCGCGGAGGCCGCGACGGCGCGGCTCGAGCAGGCCGAGGTCGTCATCGCCCGCGCCGAGGAGGCGATCGCCGAGAGCACCGAGGCGCTGCGCAGCGTCCGCTCCGCCGCCGAGACCTTCGACGCGCTCGCGGCGGGCGAAGGCACGGCCTTCGTCGTCGAGGCGCGGGAGGCGGCAAGCGTCGCCACCGAGCGGCTCCGCCAGATCGAGACCGCCATCGCTCGCGCGGAGACGACACTCGCGCAGACCACCGCGACGCTCGCCGCCGTCGAGACCACCGTCGCCTCGGTCGACGCGCTCGTGACGGGCGACGGCGCCGAGCTGGTCGCCGAGGGTCGCGACGCCGCCGCCGCGGCGACCGAGCGCTTCCGCCAGCTCGAGACGACGATCGCGCGCGCCGAGGTCACTCTCGACCAGACGACCGCGACCCTGCGCGCGGTCGAGGAGACGGCCGGCACCGCCAACCAGATCCTCGCCGAAGACGGCGCGGCACTGGTCGCGGAGGCGCGCGGCGCCGTCGCCGCAGCCAGCGCCACGCTCGTGAGCGTTCAGGCGCTCGCCGAGGAGGATCTGCCCCAGATCGCCACGGACGTTCGGGAGGCTGCCGCGACGGTGAACCGGGTCACCTCGCTGGTGGGCGAGGAGATCGCCGTCATCGGCTCCGACGTCTCGGCCTTCACCAACCGGCTGGAGGGCCTCGCCATCCAGGCCCAGGGCACGATCGCCGCCGCCACCGAGACCTTCCGCACGGCCAACCAGACGCTCACCGCCGTCGACCAGGCGCTCTACGCCGCCGAGCGCACCCTGACGGTCGCCGAGCAGACCTTCGCCGGGGCGAACAGGGTGATCGACGAGGATCTCGATCCGATCTTCGAGGATCTCCGCGCCGTGTCCCAGGCGCTCGAGACGGCGCTGACCGAGGTGACGGCCGACCTCCCGGCGATCACGGGCGAGCTTCGCGCCGCCGTCGAGAACGCCAACGCCGCGATGTCGATCCTCGCGGACGCGATCTCCGGCGCCGCGCCTCCGGTGCAGGCCTTCGCCCAGACGGGACTTCCCCAGTTCAACCGCCTCGCGCAGGAGGCGCGCGGCCTCGTCTCGAGCCTCGATCGACTGACCACCCGCATCGAGCGCGACCCCGCCCGCTTCTTCTTCGGCGGCGCGGCGCCCGAATTCAGGAGATAGACAAGGCCATGATTCGCACCCGCCTCCTTGCCGCCCTCCTCCTCTTGGTCGCGGCGCCGGCGCTCACGGCCTGCGGGCCCCTGGGGGCGCTCCGGACCGCGGCCGAGCCGCTCCAGGCCTTCACCCTGCAGCCGGCGGCCTTTCAACCCGGGACCACGGCGACCGGCCGCCACCTCTTCGTCGACACGCCGGCGACCTCCGGTGCGATCGACACGGACCGCATTCTGGTGAAGCCGTCGCCGGTCCAGGTTCAGTATCTGCCTGGCGCGCGCTGGATCGACACGGCTCCCGAACTCGTGCAGTCGCTGCTGATGGAGACGTTGCAGAAGACCAACGCCTTCCGCTTCGTCGCCCGCACCACGGCCGGTCCCATGCCGGACTACACGCTCCTGACCGAGATCATCGACTTTCAGGCGGAGGCGACCCGCGATCCCGAGCTTCCCATCGTCGTCCGCGTGACGTTCTCGGTTGCCCTTGTGCGGGAGGAAGACCGCGCGATCATCTCGTCGCGACAGGTTTCGGCCACGCGCTCCGTCCCTTCGGCCGACACGTTCGCGATCGTTGCCGCCTTCGACGCCGCGACCGACGAGGCCCTTGCCGAGACGACGTCCTGGCTCCTCTCCCTGTTCGGCATCCGACCCTCCTGATCCGCTGCGCGGGAGGATCGGCAAGCGCATCGTGTGGCAGGGTGTGGCGGACACTCAGCGGAAAGGCTGTCGCCGCCCGGTTTCAGCCGCGGTGATACGGCGTCCCGGCCAGGATCGACGCCGCGCGATACAGCTGTTCGGCCAGCATCACCCGGACCAGCATGTGCGGCCACACCATCGGCCCGAGCGACAGCATTAGGTCGCTGGCCTCCCGCGGCTCCGCTCCGAGCCCGTCCGCCCCGCCGATCAGGAAGGCCGCATCCCGGCGCCCCTCATCCGCCCACTGCCGCAGGCGCCCGGCAAAGGCCTCTGACGAGATCTCCCTGCCCCGCTCGTCGAGCGCCACCGTCACCGCTCCTGCCGGAACCGCCGCGAGCAGAAGACGCCCCTCCTCCGCCGCTCCGCTCCCGCGCGCATCGACCTCGGTCACGCTGGCCGGCCCGAGCCCTACTGAGCGCCCCGTGCGCGCGAAGCGACCAAGGTAGTCGTCAACGAGCGCCGCCTCCGGCCCGCCGCGCAATCGCCCAACGGCACAGATGGTCACCCGCAGCATCTGCTCCGCAGCGGGCTCGACCGCGCCCGGATCAGCGGCTGTCGCCGACCGACCGGGCCGGCGGCATCCACATCTTCTCGAGCTGATAGAAGTCCCGGACCTCGGGTCGGAAGACATGCACGATCACGTCGCCCGCATCGATCAGCACCCAGTCACCGGCATCGGCCCCTTCGGTGCGGCAGCGCACGCCCATGCCTGCCTTGAGGCGCTCCACCAGCTTCTCGGCGATGGCGACCACCTGCCGGGTCGAGCGACCGCTCGCGACGACCATGTGGTCCGCGAGGTCGGACTTCCCGGCGAGGGGGATCGTGACGATGTCCTCGGCCTTGTCGTCCTCGAGAGAGGCGAGGATGGCGGACAGGAGGGCGCTCCCGTCCTCGGGCCCGACCGGGGCATCCTCGACCCCGACGGGGATTGCGGTGCGTTGATCCGCACGGTGGTGTTCGGTCAGAACAGGTCCTCCTGGCTCGCGCGCTGCTCATGCCCAGCGCCTGACCCTGGAAATGTAGGAGAACCTCCATGCCGGCTCAAGCGCCGCGGCCCCCGCGCAAGGCGCTCCTGAGGGCCGCGACGGAGCTTTAGGCGATCAGCTGGCATTCGGACCGCGGATGATGCGGATGCGCTCGCGCACGCTCCGCCAGATCTCCGCTTCGTCCGTTACACCGCGCTCCTCGCATTCCTTTGCCTTCTGAGCCGCCTCGTATTCGGCTTTGTCGCCGTGGGCCCGGTAGAACCTTTGGGCGACGTCATCGATCTGGCTTGCATCCATCGACGCTTCTCCTCTGGTTTCTGAAGCACTCGAGAAATAGGACATCACGAACGCGTTTTTCACCCCTTCGCGCAGGATCGGGTGCGGGGAACCTCAGGATGCCGCGCCCTCGACCAGAACGAGGTCGCGTTCTGCCGCATCTCGCGCCAGATCGAGGGCGGCCTGATACTCGGCGGAGCGGTAGCAGGCCTCGGCCGCCTCGAGGCTCGGAAACTCCGCCACCACGTTGCGCGCCCGATCGCGGCCCTCCATCTGCAGATGCCGGCCGCCGCGCGCGAGAAAGCGCCCGCCATGCTTCGCGATCGCCTCCGTCGCGAGCTTCGCGTAGCGCCCGTAGGCCTCCTCGTCATGCACCGTGACGTGCGCAATCCAGTAGGCGGGCATGCTCAGTCCTCCTCGGTTCCCTCAACGACCAGGAGCTCGCGCCGCGATCCGGCGAGAGCATGCGGCAGGACCGCCCGATAGGCCTCGGAGTCGTAGAACGCCCGGGCGCTGGCATAGTCGGGAAACTCGATGACGACCTGCCGCGCGCGGCCCTCGCCCTCGAGCTGCTCGTGCCGCCCGCCGCGCACGAGAAACCGCCCGCCGAAAGCCGCGGCCGCAGCCGGCGTGGCATCCGTGTAGAGGCGGTAGACCTCCGGGTCCGTCACGTCGATCCGCGCGATGATGTAGCCCTTGGCCATGCTGTCATGCCTCCAACAAGGCTCGCGCCGCCGCGATGGCTTCGCCCGCCCGCCGCGGATCGGCACCGCCACCCTGGGCGAGGTCGGGCCGCCCGCCGCCGCCCTTGCCGCCCAGCGCCTCCACAGCGACCCGCACGAGGTCGATCGCCGAGATCCGCGCCGTCAGGTCGTCGGTGACGCCGGCCGCGACCGCAGCCCGGTCGCCGGTATCGGCCACGAGCAGGACGACGCCCGACTTCATTCGCGCCTTGTGCTCGTCGATCAACGTGCGCAGGTCCTTGCCGGAGACGCCCGACAGCGACTGGGCGAGGAAGGGCACACCGCCCACGGTCTCCGGCCCCGGCGCCGCGCCGTCGCCGGCCAGGGCGACCCGCCGGCGGAGCTCGGCGACCTCCGCCTCTAGCTCCCTCCGCTCCTCGAGAAGCGCCCGGATGCGTTCGGGAAGCTCCTCGGGCCGGGCCCGCAGCAGGCCTGCCGCGCTCGCGAGTGCGGCTGCCTCGGCCGCGGCATGGGCGTCCGCGGCCTCCGCAGTCACGGCCTCGATGCGCCGCACGCCGCCCGCCGACGCCCCCTCGGAAATCAGACGGAAGCTTCCGATGTCGCCGGTTCGCGCCACGTGGGTGCCGCCGCAGAGCTCGAGCGAGTAGACGTCGCCCGACGCGCCGAGACCCAAGCCGGGGGCGCGGCCCATCGAGACCACCCGTACCTCGTCGCCGTACTTCTCGCCGAAGAGCGCGCGCGCACCGAGCTCCTGCGCCGCCTCCGGCGTCATGATCCGGGTCTCCACGGGCGTGTTCTGTCGGATGAAGGCGTTGACCTCGGCCTCGACGGCGGCGCGCTCCTCGGGCGTCATCGCCTTCGTGTGGGCGAAGTCGAAGCGGAGGCGGTCGGGCGCAACGAGGCTGCCGCGCTGGGCGACGTGGTCGCCGAGCGTCCGCCGGAGCGCCTCGTGGACGAGGTGCGTCGCCGAATGGCTGGCCCGGATGAGGGCGCGCCGGGCGCTGTCGACGACGAGTTCGGCGGCGGCACCGCGGCGCAGCTCGCCCTCCTCGACGGTGCCGACGTGAACCGAGAGCCCGGCCTTGCGGCGCACGTCGCGGATGGCGACGCGGGCCTCGGGCGTCGTCAGGATCCCGGTGTCGCCCACCTGGCCGCCGGCCTCCGCATAGAACGGCGTCTGGTTCAGGACGACCTCGACGGCGTCGCCCTCGCGCGCCACGTCGACAGGCTCGCCGCCCTGCACGACAGCCTGGACCTGCGCATGCGCGGTTTCGGTGTCGTAGCCTAGGAACTCGGTGGCGCCGAGGGTCTCGGCGAGGTCGAGCCAGACGGCCTCCTCGGCGGCCTCTCCGGAGCCGGCCCAGGCCGCACGTGCACGCCGCTTCTGCTCGGCCATGGCGGCGTCGAAGCCCTCGACGTCGACCTTGCGGCCCTTCTCGCGAAGCGCGTCCTGGGTGAGATCGAGCGGAAAGCCGTAGGTGTCGTAGAGACGGAAGGCCGCGTCGCCCGGGAGAGCCGCCGCCCCGGGCAGGCGCTCCAGCTCCTCGTCGAGAAGCCTGAGGCCGCGCTCGAGCGTGGTGCGGAAGCGGGTCTCTTCGGAAAGCAGGGTCTCCTCGATCAGGGCCTTGGCTCGCACCAGCTCCGGGAAGGCATCGCCCATCTGGCCGACCAGCGTCGAGACCAGGCGGTGCATCACCGGATCCTGGGCGCCCAGCAGGTGGGCGTGGCGCATCGCCCGGCGCATGATCCGCCGCAGCACGTAGCCTCGGCCGTCCGAGGCCGGCATGACGCCGTCGGCGATCAGGAAGGAGGTCGAGCGGATGTGATCGGCGATCACCCGGTGGTGGATGCGCCCCGGTCCGTCCGGCGCCCCGTCCGTGAGGTTGGCAGACGCCTCGATCAGGCGGCGCATGAGGTCGGTGTCGTAGTTGTCGTGCACGCCCTGCAGGACCGCGCCGATGCGCTCGAGCCCCATGCCCGTGTCGATCGAGGGGCGCGGGAGGGCCGTGCGGGAACCCTCTTCGTGCTGCTCGTACTGCATGAAGACGAGGTTCCAGATCTCCACGAACCGGTCGCCGTCCTCGTCGGGCGAGCCCGGCGGCCCGCCGGGGATCCCGGGGCCGTGGTCGTAGAAGATCTCCGAGCAGGGGCCGCATGGGCCGGTCGGTCCCATCATCCAGAAGTTGTCGGACGTGGCGATGCGAATGATCCGCTCGTCCGGCAGGCCTGCGACCTTCTTCCAGAGCGCTGCCGCCTCCTCGTCGTCGTGAAAGACCGTGACGAGGAGCTTGTCCTTCGGCAGGCCGAAGTCCTTCGTCAGGAGGTCCCAGGCGTGGGGGATGGCGACATCCTTGAAGTAGTCGCCGAACGAGAAGTTGCCCAGCATCTCGAAGAAGGTGTGGTGCCGCGCCGTGTAGCCGACATTGTCGAGATCGTTGTGCTTGCCGCCCGCGCGCACGCACTTCTGGGAGGTGGCGGCACGGACGTAGTCGCGATGCTCGACCCCGGTGAAGAGGTTCTTGAACTGAACCATGCCGGAATTCGTGAACATCAGCGTCGGGTCGTTGCGGGGAACGAGCGGCGAGGACGGCACCACCCGGTGGTGGTTCCTCTGAAAGTAGTCGAGGAAGGTCGTACGGATTTCGTTGAGGCTCGGCATGGCTCAGGATCGGTCCCGCGGCGGGGCCGGGCGGATGCCCGGACAATGTGGCTCACCGCGGGTGTTAGCGCCCCCGGCCGCCGCTGTCCACGGGCCGCTCCGGATCCGGCAACGCCAGACCTGTGCGCCGCAGCCATGGCAGCGCTTGCCGCGGCACGCAGGTTCGCGGGGCACGGCAAGCGCCTCTTCCCGTAAGCCCGAAGGCGCTCCGCGTCTCGACCGCCCGCAGGCGCGGCTCCAGCCGCTCCGCTCCGGAGCCGGCAGCGCCGGCTCCGACGTCGAATGATCCTCGGTCTCTGCCTGCTGGACGGGCAGTCGTTCGTGACTGCCGCTTCGCCAGCAGGCAAGGGCTTCAATTCGCCCCAATTCCCCCGGCTGAAGGCGGGCGCAAAATCACGTCGCACCGGCTCTTCTGAAGACAGAGCATCTGCTCAAGCCTCAGAGGCTGCCTCCAAACAGCAGTCGGCGCTCAGTCTTCCAGAACGCCAGGATCCTCGCCAGCGATGGCAAAATCGAGGCCATGGGCGGCGCGGATCTTGTCCTCGATCTGGAACGCGATGTCGGGGTTGTCCTTGAGGAACGCCTTGGCGTTCTCGCGGCCCTGCCCGATGCGCTGATCCGCGAACGAGTACCAAGCGCCCGACTTCTCGACGACGCCTGCCTTGACGCCGAGGTCGATCAGCTCGCCGCGCTTCGAGATGCCCTCGCCGTACATGATGTCGAACTCGACCTGCTTGAACGGCGGCGCGACCTTGTTCTTGACGACCTTCACCCGCGTCGTGTTTCCGACGACCTCGTCGCGGTCCTTGATCGCGCCGATGCGACGGATGTCGAGGCGCACGCTCGCGTAGAACTTCAGGGCGTTGCCGCCCGAGGTCGTCTCCGGGGAGCCGAACATCACGCCGATCTTCATCCGGATCTGATTGATGAAGATCACCATGCAGTTCGAGCGGCTGATCGCGGAGGTAAGCTTGCGCATCGCTTGGCTCATCAGGCGGGCCTGGGCGCCGACCTGGTGCTCGCCCATGTCGCCCTCGAGTTCGGCCTTCGGCGTCAGGGCTGCGACCGAGTCGACGACGACGACGGAGACCGCGCCGGAGCGGATCAGCGTCTCGGTGATCTCGAGCGCCTGCTCGCCGGTGTCGGGCTGGGAAATCAGAAGCTCGTCGATGTCGACGCCGACCTTGCGGGCATAGACCGGGTCGAGCGCGTGCTCGGCGTCGACGAAGGCGCAGACGCCGCCCGATTTCTGCTCCTCGGCGATGACGTGGAGCGCAAGCGTGGTCTTGCCCGAGCTTTCCGGCCCATAGATCTCGATGATCCGGCCCTTCGGCAGACCGCCGACGCCGAGCGCGATGTCGAGGCCGATCGAGCCAGTGGAGATCGCGGAGATGTCGAGCGTCGGCGTCGCGCCGAGCTTCATGATCGAGCCCTTGCCGAAGGAGCGTTCGATCTGCGCCAGAGCCGAGTCCAGCGCCTTCTGCTTGTCCATGCCGCGTCTTTCGGAGAAGTCCACGAGGGGAGATGCCATCTGTCCGAGCCCCTTATTTCACAGTTGAGATTGCGCGGCAATCGAACCTTCTGCCCGATACGTTCCCGCCTTGTTCCATCCGCGACAGTGCGATCAAAACAAGAACAATGCAATGCAAATCTGCAGCAAGCGGAACGCTGACATGGCGGCGGTTAACGGGACGTGAAGCGCGGGGCAGCGAGGCGGCGCTCGCTCATGCCTCGAGCGTCTCCTTCACCTTCTGGGTAAGCTCGTTCAGGGTGAAGGGCTTGGGCAGGAAGCCCGCATCCCCGAGGCCCGAGGTGCCGCCGGTGAAGGCGTCTTCGGCGTAGCCCGACATGAAGATCACCTTGGCGTCGGGCCGTGCGCCGCGCGCCTGCCGCACCCAGGCAGGGCCGTCGAGGCCGGGCATGATCACGTCGGAAACCATGATGTCGACGTGGAGGCCGTCGTCCTCGAGCAGCGCCAGCGCCTCTTCGCCCGAGGCGGCCTCGGTCACCGTGTAGCCGCGCAGGCGCAGGGCACGCGCGGCGAAGGCCCGGACCGGATCCTCGTCCTCGACGAGGAGAACGTGACCGCGGCCGGTGAGATCGCGCGCCCGGCGCGACTCGGCCGCTGGCGGCGGAGCCGGCTCGGCCTTCTCGTATGCCGGCAGATAGATCGTGAAGATCGCCCCCTGGCCCGGCGGGCTGTCCGCGAAGATGAAGCCGCCCGTCTGCTTGATGATGCCGTAGGCGGTCGAGAGGCCGAGGCCCGTCCCCTCGCCCACGGGCTTCGTCGTGTAGAAGGGCTCGAAGATCTTGTGGAGCTTGTCTTTCGGGATGCCCATGCCGGAATCGGCCACCTCGATCACGACGTACTCGCCGGGCAGGATCACGGCACGGTCGCGGTGGAGGTCTTGGGCGAGCCGGACGTTGCGGGTGGCGATGCGCACCTCGCCGCCGGAGGGCATCGCGTCGCGGGCGTTGACGACGAGGTTCATGATGACCTGCTCGAGCTGGCGCTCGTCGACGCGTACGGGCCAGAGGTCGGGACCGTGCTCGATGCGCAGCGTGACCTTGTCGGTCAGCAGGCGGTTCAGGAGATGGGCGAGCTCGGCCAGGGTGTCGCGCAGGTCGATGACCGTCGGGCGCAGCGTCTGCTTGCGCGAGAAGGCGAGAAGCTGACGCACCAGCGCGGCGGCACGGTTGGCGTTCTGGCGGATCTGCATCAGGTCGCCGTGCTCGACGTCGGCGACGTCATGGCGCATGAGCAAGAGGTCGCAATGGCCGTTAATCGCGGTGAGCAGATTGTTGAAATCGTGGGCGACGCCGCCGGCGAGTTGGCCCACCGCCTGCATCTTCTGGGACTGGACGAACTGCGCCTCGAGCGTCTTCAGCTCGGTCGCGTCGGAGAAGACGGCGAGGAGCGAGGGCGCGCCATCGAAGATCGTGCGGGTGAAGGCGACCTGGAGGAAGATCTCCTGCCCGCCCACCGCGCCGCGGGCCACCTCGGAGCGGCCGAGGGCCCGACCCTTGACGGTATCGGCGACGCGCTCCGCGATCGAGCGGCCGAGGCCTTCGATCAGGTCGCCGAGGTTCGTGCCGGCCGTGGCACGCTCGCCGAGAAGCGCAAGCGCCGCCTTGTTCGCATAGATGAGCCGGCCGGAGGGCTCGAGACGGGCGAGCGCGACGGGAAGCTCGTCGAGGAAGTGGTTGGGCACGAGACCCGAGATCTCGGCTCCTTCGAGCGGCAGGATGAGAAGGTCACGCCCGGGACCGCCCTCCGAGAGGGGCAGGACCCGGGCCGCCTGACCGCCGGCCAGAAGGTGGACGCCGCCGGGTCGCAGCGGCAAGTCGACCAGCACGTCCTCGAGCCGGCGCGGCTGGTCGGCCAGCAGGTCCGCCAGCGCGGCGTTGGTGTCGAGGACCGCACCGCCCGCATCGACGCGCAACCACGGCAGCGCAAGCTCGCCCGCACCCGGGGCGGGCCACGGACCCTGTGCAGCGTCCTCGATCCGCCACAGAAGCCGCCTGCGGGAGAGGCGGGTGACGACGACACGGCTGCGCTCGCTCGAGGCGGCGGGCATGTGCACCGCGACGCCGGTCGCGGCCACCTCGCGCAGGAGACGGTAGAGGCAGGCGGGCGCGTCCTTGACCCAAGGCGCCAGGAAGCCCGCCCAGTCGGACCGCGCGAGCGGCGCCATATCCTCGGCCGCCGGATTTCGCCCGAGAAGACGACCATCGAGATCGGTGATCAGGACCGGCTCCAGATGACCCTGGAAGTGGCCGATCTCCGACGCCCGAGGCCAGAGCGACGCGAGATACGAGACGACACGTGCGAGGCCGAGAAAGCAGAGGAAGACCGCAAGCGCCACGGCGACGGCCACCGGCAGAAAAGCAAGGTCGTCGAGCGCATCAGACGGGGCGGCAAGCGCGAGCAGGCCCAGAAGCAGGACGGCGAGGCCGAGCGCACCGGCCACGACGGCAGCGGGCCTCGCGGCCGCGGCTTTTGCTCGATCCCCCGAAATGGCGGCCACTCCCGCTTCAGCTTCAGTCGCGGGTAATACAACCACGCGCTTCGTTAAGGCGCAATGAATTAACTTCGGGTTGAAGCGTTCGCCTTCTGGATGTTGCTCGCGCGGCCCGCCGCTCGCGCTCCGCCAACCTTCGCAGGACCGCCTACGGCCGAGGCTCTCCCGGCGCGTGCCCGTCGTTCGCCTCCGCGCTCCTCTCGATGGAAACCTCCTGGGCCACTTCCAGCGCGACAGGCGAGGCGGTCGGCATCACTGGCGAGTATGACGCCGTCTGGTCCACCGTCGGAGCCGCGCGACGCGTCATGCGCCACAATCCGTAGACCGCGATCAACGCGAAAAGCGTTGCGAGGAAGACGAAGAAGGCGTCGGCACCATAGGCCTGCATCAGCCAGCCGATCGCCAGCGGGCCGGCCACGGCGCCGAGGCCATGCAGGAAGAGAAGGCCTCCCGACGCCGACGCCATTTCCGAGGGGTCGAGAAAGTCGTTGGTGTAGGCGATCAGCAGCGAATAAAGCGGGTTCGCGACGCCGCCGATCGCGAAGCCGGCAGCGAGCAGAAAGACGAAGCTGTCGGCGAGCACGCCGGCGAAGCTCATCGCCGCGCCCGCGAGCGTCAGCGCGATGATCAGGCGCCGGCGATCGACCCGGTCCGAAACCCAGCCGATGGGATACTGCAACAGCAGGCCGCCCGTGTAGATCGAGGCTGCGAATAGCGTGATCTCCGCGACCGACAGCCCCCGCTCGGTGCCGAAGACGGCGGCCATGCCGAAGGTGCCGGCGAAGACGCCGCCGAGCATGAACGTCCCGACGCAGCCGAGCGGCGAGACGCGGTAGAGCTGGCCTAGCGTCATGCGTCTCGCGGTCTCGAAGGCGGGCGCCCGACTGACCGAGAGCAGAATGGGCGCGAAGGAGATCGAGACGAACACGCTCATCAGGATGAAGAGCTCGAAGCTCGCGGGATCGGCAATGTTGATGAAGCCCTGGGCGGAGATGATGCCGACGGACTGCACGATCATGTAGATCGACAGCGCCTGGCCGCGGGTCTCGTTCGTCGCGCTGTCGTTCAGCCAGCTCTCGGCGACCACGTAGACGCCGGCAAAGCAGAAGCCGACGAGAAGGCGCATCAGCACCCAGAGCACCGGATTTGGCAGGGCGACATAGACGATGAAGGCCGCTGAGATCAGCGAGGCGAGCGCGGCAAAGACGCGGACGTGGCCGACGCGGGCGATCAGATGACCCGCGTTCCGGGAGCCGACAAGAAAGCCGAGGTAGTAGGCGCTCATCACGATCGACATCGTGGCGGCATCGAAGCCCTCGATGGCCCCGCGGATGCCCAGAAGCGTGCCCTGCAGCCCGTTGCCGATCAGCAGGAGAAGGATGCCGAGCAGGAGCGCCCAGGCGTTGGAGAGGACCGAGAGCATGGTGCGCTTCCCTAATCGGCGCGGTCATCTGCTGGCAAGCGCATCGTCAAGACGCCTAGCCGTTCGGCAGGAGGAGCGAGCTGTCGCCGTAGGAGAAGAAGCGGTAGCGGCTCTCCACGGCATGGGCATAGATCGCGCGCATCCGCTCCATCCCGACGAACGCCGCGACGAGCATGATCAGCGTCGAGCGCGGCAGGTGGAAGTTGGTCATCAGCCCGTCGGCGGCGCGGAAGACGTGGCCGGGCCTGAGGAAGATGTCGGTCTCGCCGCGCCAGGGCGCCACCCGCCGCGGGCCGGTCGCGGCGGTCTCGAGCAGCCGCAGCGCCGTGGTGCCGACCGCGATCACCCGGCCGCCGCGCTCCCAGGCGGCGTTGATCGCCTCGGCCGCGGGCTGGGCGATCTCCCCCCACTCGGCATGCATCCGGTGGGCCGCGATGTCGCCCTTGACCGGCAGGAAGGTGCCCGCGCCGACATGCAGGGTCAGCTGGGCGAAGCGGATCCCCTGCCCTTCCAGGCGCGCCAACAGCGCGTCGTCGAAGTGGAGCGAGGCGGTCGGGGCCGCCACGGCGCCGGGGCGGGTGGCGAAGACGGTCTGGTAGTCGTCGCGGTCGGCCGCGTCCGCGGGGCGGCGCGACGCGATGTAGGGCGGCAGCGGCATCTCGCCGGCGGCGGCGAGGGCTGCGGCCAGGTCGGCGCCGC
>SKOX01000397.1 GCA_007119835.1 Paracoccaceae bacterium | reverse complement strand
CGCAATAGCCGCCCTGAAAATGCGGGCAGCGCGGCGCGAAGCTGCAGCCGCGCGGCCGCTCGTGGGGCAGGGGGGCGCTGCCGGCGATCGGCACCAGCGGCCGCGTCGCCCGGTCGGCCCCCGGCAGCGGGATCGAGCGCATCAGGCCCTGGGTGTAGGGGTGCCGCATCGCGCCGAAGACCTCCGCCGCAGGTCCGGTCTCCACCGCCTGGCCGGCATACATCACGCAGATCCGGTCGCAGACCTCGAGCACCAGCCCGAGATTGTGGCTGATGAACAGCATGGCGGTGCCGGTCCGCGCGCCGAGCTCGCGGATCAGGTCGACGATGCCGGCCTCGACCGTGACGTCGAGCGCGGTGGTCGGCTCGTCGAGGATCAGGAGGTCGGGCCGGGCCATCAGCGCCATGGCGATGACGATGCGCTGCTGCTGGCCGCCCGAGAGCTGGTGCGGGTAGGCGTCGAGCATGCGCTCGGCATCGGCCAGCCGCACCGCCGCGAGCATCTCGCGCGCGGCGGCGCGGGCGGCGCGTCGCCCGGCGCCCTCGTGGATCATCGGCACCTCCATGAGCTGCCGTCCCACCGTCATCGCCGGGTTCAGCGAGGCCATCGGCTCCTGGTAGACCATGGCGATCTCGCGGCCCCGGATCGGCCGCAGCGCGCGCTCGGGCATCGTCGCGAGGTCGCGCCCCTTGAAGCGCAGCGCACCCGCGGCGATCCGGCCCGCGCGCCCGAGGTCGCGCATCACCGCCAGCGCCACCGTCGACTTGCCGCAGCCCGACTCGCCGACGAGCCCCAGCGCCTCGCCGCGGCGCACGGTCGCGGAGAAGTCCGTCACCGCCGGCACCTCGCCCGCGCGGGTCGTGAACGACACCGAGAGGCCGTCGATCTCGAGAAGCGCCGTGTCCGTGTCGAAATCCTTCAGCGTCTCAATCCTTCAGCGACTGCTCGCGCAGGGCGTCGGCGAGCAGGTTGAGCCCCAGCACCAGCGACATCAGCGCCAGCGCCGGCGGCAGGGCAGGGTGGATGAACAGCCGCAGGAACCGCCGCCCGTCGTTGATCGTCGAGCCCCAGTCGGGGCTCTCGGGCGCGACGCCGAGGCCAAAGAAGCCGAGGGTGCCGAGCAGGATCGTCGTGTAGCCGATGCGCAGGCACACGTCGACGACGAGCGGCCCGCGGGCGTTCGGCAGGATCTCCCACATCATGATGTAGGTCGGCCGCTCGCCGCGGGTCTGTGCCGCCGCGACGTAGTCCCGGGTGCGGATGTCGAGCGTCAGCCCGCGCACGATGCGGAACACGGTCGGCGCGGTGACGAAGACGACGGCGAGGAAGATGTTGAGCGTGTTCGCGTCCATCGCGACCGCGCCGGTCGGGTCCCAGATCCCGAGCAGCCCGAGATAGACCACCCCGCCAAGGGCGGCCGCGGGAACCGCCGTCAGCGCGAGCACGCCCGGCCGCTCGCGGAAGCGCGCCGCGAGGAACACAAGCACGAAGACCAGCGGGAAGGCGAAGAGCACGGCGGCCATCGTGCCGGGCAGCGCCGTCTGGCGGATCTCCGGGGTGACCAGCAGGTAGAAGAGCAGGATGACCGGGAAGGCGAGGACGAGGTTGGCGAGGAAGGTGAGGCCGGTGTCGAGCCAGCCGCCGAAATACCCCGCCGGCAGCCCGAGCGTGATGCCGATGGCGTAGGCAAACAGCGTCGCCGCCGGCGCGATCGCCATGACGACGCGCGAGCCCCAGATCATCCGCGAGAAGACGCAGCGCCCCAGCGCGTCGCCGCCGAGCAGGAAGGCCTCGTCCGTCGCGGGATGCAGCGCGCCCGGCAGCGCGTTCTGCAGCTCCCGCACCTGGACGTAGGGGTCGAAGGGGGCGACGACCGGTGCGAGGATGGCCGCGATCAGCCAGAACAGCACCAGCGCCACTCCGACGATGCCGATGCCGCTGTCGTAGAGCTGGCCGTAGAGGCCGAGGCGCCGGCGGAAGGCGAAGCTCGCGCCCATGACGACGAGCATCACCACGAAGACCGGCAGCAGCCGGCCGAGGATGCCGAGGACGATCGCGCTGGTGGAGAGAAACTCTACCGGCATCAGGCTGAGGCCGCCGCGGCGGCAGGCCGCGCCGGACCGCGCCGGGATGCAGGCGGCCGCAAGCCGGATTCGTAAGCGAAACCAGCACCATGAGCGCCGCAGCTTTCATCCCGCAGGAGCGTCATCCGCTCACCCGGATGCGCGGGTTCAGCAGGGCGTAGCCGACGTCCGAGATCAGCTGCGTCGCGAGCACGATCACCACCGCGACCACCGAGCAGGCGAGCAGCAGCTCGATGTCGTTGTTCGCCGCGGCCTCGACCAGCAGCCAGCCGAAGCCGCGGTAGTTGAACAGGATCTCGACGATCACGACGCCGGTGAGCAGCCAGGGGAACTGCAGCATGATCACCGTGAAGGGCGCGATCAGCGCGTTCCTGAGCGCGTGCCTGAGCACCACGCCGCGGAAGCTCACGCCCTTCAGCCGCGCGGTGCGGATGTATTGCTGGGTCATCACCTCGGCCATCGAGGCCCGGGTCATGCGCGCGATGTAGCCCATGCCGTAGATCGCGATGGTCAGCACCGGCAGGGCGAAGTTCTGCAGCGTCGGCCCGGTCTCCGCCGCCGAGGCCGCCGAGCCCGAGAACCACTGCAGCCCGACCATCTGGCTTGCGAAGATCACCGTCAGCACGACGCCCGAGACGTATTCCGGCGTCGAGGTCGTGCCGATCGCCACCGTCGAGATCGCCCGGTCGGGAAGCGAGCCCTCGCGCATGCCCGCGACGATGCCCATGACGAGCGCCGACGGGATCATCACCATGAGCACCCAGAACATCAGCACGCCCGTAAGCCCCAGCCGAGGCGCCAGGACCTCCGAAACCGGCGCCCGGAAGCGGGTAGACTGGCCCCAGTCGCCGCGCACGACGCCGCCGAGCCACTCGACGTAGCGCTCCGCCCACGGCCGCAGATAGCCCTGGTCGCGCAGCCAGACCTCGACCTGCTGGTCGGTCATGCGCGGGCTGACCTGCTCCTTGGCCAGCCGCTCGAGGTTGGGCCTGAGGTTGACCAGGCTGAAGACGATCGCCGTGAGGCAGATCGCCGTCAGGATCATCGTGCCGAGGCGCTTGCCGAGAAAGACCAGCATGCCGCGCTCCCGTGGCCGTGGCGCGGCCCGGGAGCGGGCCATTGCGCGGGCATGGTCAGGGCAGGGGGCTCAGGTGTCGAGCCAGGTGCCCTCGAGATGGATCCGGAAGGTCGGATGCATGGCGAGCCCGCGCACGTCCTCGGTCATGTGCCGGTAGATGTTCCGCCAGTAGGGCTGCACGATCACGCCCGAATCCTGCAGGATCTGCTGCATTTCCCGCGTCGGCTCGCGCCGCTCGTCCTCGTCGGGCAGCCCGAGCGCCTCGTCGAGCAGCGCGTCGAACCGCTCGTCCGAAAAGCCGGTCTCGTTCCAGGCCACGCCCGAGCGGTAGGCGAGCTGGTAGGTCTGCACGCCCAGGGGGCGCATGTTCCACTCGGTCGCGGAGAAGGGAAAGCCGAGCCAGTTGTTCCAGAAGGTGTTGCCGGGCAGGATCGTCCGCGTGACGTTGAAGCCGGCGTCGCGCATCTGCGCGGCCGTCGCGTCGCAGGTGTTGCGCACCACGTCGTCGTCGAGCGAGATCAGCTCGAACTCGTGGTCCGCCGCGCCTGCCTCCTCGAGCATCGCCAGCGCCCTTTCCGCATCGCGCCCGACCGGCGGCAGCTCGGCGTATTCGGGGTGCATCGGCCCGACATGGTGGTTCTCGGCGACGGCGCCGAGGCCCTGGTAGCCGAGGTCGAGCACCACCTCGTTGTCGACGGCGCGCTGCACCGCGTTGCGCACCGCCTGGCTGTCGTAGGGCGGGTTGTTGACGTTCATCCGCACGCAGACGGTGTTGGCGGTCAGCGCCTCGGCCCGCGGCAGTCCGAGCTGGTCGAAGATCGCGACATAGCTTGCCGGGCTCTCGTAGTTGGTGTGCACCTCGCGCGCCTCGAAGGCCGCGATTAGCGCCGAGGGGTCGGTGCCGTAGTCGACATACTCGATGCCGTCGAGATGGACCGGCCCGTGAACCGCGTCGCCCCACCAGTCGCGGCCGTCGTCCCGCCGCTTCAGCCGCGCCCGCACGCCGACCTCGAGGCTCTCGAGCATCCACGGGCCGGTGCCGATCGGGTTCTCGGCGAGGCTTGCGCCGGTCTCGTCGAAGCTGCGGTGCACGATCAGGGCGGGATAATCCGTGAGGCTCGGGATCAGCGCGATGTCGGGCTGGCTCAGGGTGAGGCGCACCGTGTGGTCGTCCACCCGCTCGACCGCGTCCTCGCGCAGGCCGAACAGCTCGCGCACCTGCTCCTCCTCGCCGGTGCTGCCGTCCTCGCCGGTGACCTCCGCCATCATCGTCTCTTCGCCGGTCTTCTCGACGAGGCCGGAGATCCGCCCGGCCATGGAGTTGCCCGGCACGTGGCCCTCGGCCCAGCGGGAGAAGTTGTGGATCACGTCGTCGGCGTTTAATTCGTCGCCGTTGGTCCAGTGCACGCCCCGGCGCAGATGCAGCAGGTATTCGGTCGCGTCCTCGTTCACCTCCCAGCTCTCGAGCAGCCACGGCTCGAAGGTGAAGTCCGACGTGTAACGCACGAGGTGCTCGACGAAATGCCCCGCGACGTTCGCCATCTGCGTCCAGTCGAAGATCCGCGGATCCTCGACGCGCATCACCGACATCGCGATCCGGATCGTCCCGCCCGGCTGTCCTTCCTCGGCCCGCGCCGCGGGTGCCGGCAGGCCGATGAGCCCGTAGGCGGTCGCCGTCGTCGCGCCGAGCGCGCTGGCGCGCGCCAGAAACTCGCGCCGGTCGAGGCGACCCTCGCGCGCCGCGCGCGCCAGACCCGGGACGGCCCGATGGAGGGGCTTTCCGTTGATCGTGTCGAAGGGCATCGGTCTCTCCCTGTTGACCCCGCAGGCCGGTCCTAGCCATTGGGGTGCAGGGGGGTCAACATCTTATCGAGGAACCGTCGCCGGCCATGGGAACCGGAGCCGCATAAGGAAGATTATGTGAATAATCCGTCAGAGCGACGCGTCATGCCCGTGCTGATCGCCGGCCCGACGGCCAGCGGCAAGTCCGCGCTGGCGCTTGCGCTCGCCGAGCGCGACCGCGGGATCGTCGTCAACGCCGATGCCCTCCAGGTCTACGACTGCTGGCACGTGCTGTCCGCGCGGCCGGATCCGGAGGCGCTCGCCCGCGCGCCGCACGCCCTCTACGGCCACGTTGCCGCCGATGCCGACTATTCCGTCGGCGCGTGGCTGCGCGACGTCGAGGCCGTGCTCGACCGCGCACGCGCCGAAGGTCTGCGGCCGATCATCGTCGGCGGAACCGGCCTCTACCTCACGGCGCTCACCGAAGGCCTCGCCGTCATCCCGCCGATCCCACCGGAGGTGCGCGCGCGTTCCGACGCGCTGCGCGCCGAGGGTCTCGTCGATGTCCTGCGCGCCGACCTCGCCCGGCGCGACCCGGAAACCTTTGCCGCGATCGACATCCGCAATCCGGCCCGCGTCCAGCGCGCATGGGACGTGCTCGCCGCCACGGGCCGCGGCCTCGCCGCCTGGCAGCGCGACCAGGCGCGACCACTGGTCGCACCCGAGGATGCTGTCCGCATCGTGGTCAGCCCGCCGGTCGCGATGCTCAACGCGCGCATCGCCCGGCGCTTCGAGCAGATGCTCTCGATGGGCGCGCTGGACGAGGTTCGCGCCGCGCTGGCCGCCGGCTGGGATCCGCGCCGCCCGTTCTCGAAGGCGCTCGGCGCGGCGCAGCTCGTGGCGCATCTTCAGGGCGACATGCCGCTGGCCGACGCCGTCGAGGCGGCGGTGACGGCGACGCGCCGCTATGCCAAGCGGCAGCGCACCTGGCTGCGCGGGCGGATGGCGGAGTGGGAAT
>SKOX01000254.1 GCA_007119835.1 Paracoccaceae bacterium | reverse complement strand
GATCCTATCGGTGCAGGTCCACCCGAAGCGGATTGCTGTCGACCGGCCAGCTGCCGGTGACGATCGGCTCACCGCCGTCGAATGCCGCGTAGCTCAGCGGCCGCAGTGCAGAAGGTCAGCTGTCCGAAACGCGCCAAAGGAATTGACCGCAGAGATCAAGCCGCACACTACATTCGTCGACCAGTCGCTGCGGCAAGCAGCCGACACACCGCTTGCCTTGGGTCTTCGGAAAGAATACCAGTCTTTTTGACGCAGCAGTTTGAACGTCGGGAGCGCTAATCAGCCGCGAGGGCGACGTGGAGGGCAGCCCAAACCCGGTGGGGCGTGGCGGGCATCTCTACGGGTTCCGCACCTACCGAGCGAAGCGCATCGGCGACCGCATTCATTATCGCTGGCGGGGCGCCTGTCAGACCAGCCTCCCCAGCTCCCTTGACGCCAAGCGGGTTCGTTGGCGTCGGGACATCGTGGCGGCCAAGAATAAACGTAGGCACGTCTACCGCGCGCGGCATCGCATAATCCATGAACGAGCCGCTCAAGATCTGACCTGCCGCGTCGAACTCGATCGATTCATGCAGGGCCTGTCCGATGGCTTGCGCAAGTCCCCCGTGAATCTGGCCATCGACGATCATCGGGTTGATGGTGCGCCCGACGTCGTGAACCCCGACCAGCCGATCGACCCGCACCGCGCCCGTCTGTCGATCGATCTCGACTTCGCACACGAAGCATCCGTTCGGAAAGGTGAAATTCGGCGGGTCGTAGAACGTCGTCTCCTCAAGACCGGGCTCCAGCGTGGCAAGCGGATAGTTCGCCGGCACATGCGCGGCAAGCGTCATCTGGGTCCAACCGACGGTCCGGTCGGTGCCGGCGACTCGGAAGGTCGCATCCTCGAACGTCACGTCGTTCGGGGAGACCTCGAGCAGGTGCGCAGCGATCTTCTTGCCCTTCTCGATCACCTTTGCGGCCGTGAGCGCCACCGCCCCGCCGCCAACGGCCATCGAGCGGGAGCTGTAGGTGCCCATCCCGAAAGGCACCAGCGCGGTGTCGCCGTGGACGATCTCGACTTGGGAGATGTCGATGCCGAACTCCTCCGCGATCACCTGTGCGAAGGTGGTCTCGTGCCCCTGCCCGTGGCTGTGCGCGCCGGTCAGCACCGTAACGGCGCCGGTCGGATGCACGCGCACCGTGGCCGCCTCGAAGAGCCCCGCCCGACAGCCGAGCGAGGTCACCGCGGCCGAAGGCCCGGCGCCCGAACTCTCGATCCAGCAGGACAGCCCGATGCCCCTGAGCAGCCCCTCAGCCTCGGAAGCCGCTCGCCGCGCCGGGAAGCCGTCCCTGTCCGCCAGCGCCAGCGCCATGTCGAGGATCGTCGCGAAGTCGCCGCTGTCATAGACGACCGCGACGGGCGTCTGGTGCGGAAAGCCGTCGGGCGGGATGAAGTTGCGCCGCCGGATCTCAGCCGAATCGATGCCGGTGACACGGGCGGCCTCCTCGACAAGCCGCTCGAGCACGTAGATGCATTCCGACCGCCCCGCCCCGCGATAGGCGTCGACCGGCTGGGTATGGGTGAAGCCCGCCCGCACTCGGACATGAATCGCCGGCGTCCGATACTGGCCCGCAAACATCAGTGCATAGAAGTAGGTCGGGATCGACGGCGCGAAGGTCGAAAGATAGGCGCCCATGTTGGCCACCGTGTCGACCCGGAGGGCGAGGAAGATACCGTCCGCGTCGAGCGCCATCTCGGCGGTGGTCACATGGTCGCGCGCATGGGCGTCGCAGCCGAAGGCCTCCGTCCGCTCGGCCGTCCACTTGATGGGCCGCCGCACCCTCTTCGATGCCCAGGTGCAGAGGCACTCCTCCGGGTAGAGGTAGATCTTCGAGCCGAAGCCGCCGCCGACATCGGGCGCCACCACCCGCAGCTTGTGCTCCGGCAGCTGCAGTACGAAGGCGCCCATCAGCAGACGGATCACGTGCGGGTTCTGGCTCGTCGTGTAGAGCGTGTAGCTGTCGTTTGCCTTGTCCCAGACCGCGTTGGCCGCCCGGGTTTCGATCGGATTGGCAATGATGCGGTTGTTGACCAGCGCGATCCGCGCCACTGTGTTCGCGCGCGCGAAGGCAGCCTCGACCGGCTCCGCCTCGCCGATCGTCCAGTCATAGCAGAGGTTGTCGGCAAGGTCGGAATGAACGCGAGGCGCCCCGCGCTCGATCGCCTCAACGACCGAGACTGCGGCGGGCATCGGATCGTAATTCACCGCGATCGCCTCCGCAGCGTCGCGCGCCTCGGCGAGGCTCTCGGCTACGACCATCGCCACGATCTCGCCGACGTGGCGCACCACGTCCTTCGCGATCAGCGGATGCGGCGGCTCCTTCATCGGCTGTCCGTGACGGTCCGTGACCCCCCAGCCGCAGGGGATGCCGCCCAGCCCCGCCGCCGCCACATCCTCGCCCGTCAGCACCGCAAGGACGCCCGGCATCGACGCGGCGACCGACGCATCCAGCGAGCGAATCGCGGCATGAGCGTGCGGCGAGCGGAGCATGACGGCAAAGGTCTGCCCCGGGAGGACGACGTCATCGGTATAGCGCGCGTCGCCGACGAGGAAGCGCGGATCCTCTTTGCGCCTGACGGATTGCCCGATCCCGGTCGCCACTTTCATCTCGCCCACTCCCGCTGGCTCTTCTTCCTGTCACTTGTCCGTCAAGAAGTGCCGTCCGGCAAGAGGGCAGACGGACAAGGGTCCGCCTGCCCCCACGTCCGTCACTGCAGGAGCACCTCGAGCGGGATTGGCTCATCAATGGTCCAGCTGTCGACCACCGCCGGCTCCCCGTCCGTCACCTTCACAATGTGGTAGCGCGCTCGGTTCTGGTGATGCAGCTCGCTCGTGAAGGTGCGCGGGCCGAACAGCGTCGGCTCCTCGTCCATCTTCTCGAGCTCTTCCACCACGGCTGCGGCATCCGTTGTACCCGCCCGCTCAACGGCCTTGGCCCAGAGGTCGACCATGACGTAACCAGGATAGGCGTATTGCGACGAGGGCCGAGCACCAAACCTTTCCTCGAATCGGACGTTGAACTCCTCGACCGCCGGATTGGGATCGTCGCCATAGACGGAGCCCTGAACGGGAATGTAGAACTCGCTCAGGCTCGGCACCGCGTCCATCCAGTAGCTGCCGTCCACGCCGGAGCCGTTCAGGATCGGCACCTCTATCCCGGCATTGCGGATCTGGCGCACCGCCGAGACCACGCCCGGCATCATCGAGCAGAGCATGATTGCGTCGGGCGGCTCGGGCAGGTTGCGGATGCGCGTGATCTGGGCGGCGATCGAGGCGTCGTCATTAACGAAGGTGTCACGACCGACGATCTCGACGCCCTCTATCTGCGGCGCGCGCCAGTTGAAGCCGTCGCAGATGCCCTTGTTGTACTCCGTCCACGTGTCCTCGAGCACGTAGAAGGTCGTCGCGCCAAGCTCCTCGTGCGCCCACTCAGCCATGGTGGCGCCCTGCACGGCCGCGAGAACCGATGCTGAGAAGGAGTGCGGACCGACGCCCTGGATGCCAGCTCGAACAGACTCGGCGCATAGGAAGAACGAGATCTTGTTCTGAGCCTCCGCCATCAGCGCCGCGGGTGCGCCGAAATCATAGTCGCAGGACACCACGACCATATCGGCGCCAGCCTCAATCACCTCCAAACCTGCTCGGGCGCCCTCGGCACGATCCGACTTGGTGTCGGCGAAGACAGGCACGATCTGACGGCCCAGCAGACCGCCCTCCTCGTTGATCTCCTCGATGCGGATGAGGGCCGCTTGTGTCGCGGGCTCATCGTAAGCCTGCATGAATCCAGACTCCGCGACGGCAAAGCCGATCACGATGTCCTCTTCCTCTGCGATGGCCGGCATCGCCGCAGAGACGATGGCCGCTGCGCCGAAGAGAGCTGCGCGTCTGGTTGTCTGCATGAGTGTCTCCCTGTGTTGTTCTATGGCCGCTACTCGGCCGGCTGGGTTCTGGCTACCCTCGGCTCGCGCCTGGACGTCCAAACAATCTCCCGGTTGCCCAGAAGGCCCGCCGGGCGAAAGATGAGGATCACGATCATGACGAGGCCGATCGCGATCTCTTGCGCGCCGCTCGGGATGGCCACCGTCGTCTCGCCGACCTGCACGCCGCGCTCCATCCAGCGCAGCAGCTGAATTATGACCGAGATAAAGACGACGCCGATCACCGCGCCACTCAGGCTGTTGATGCCGCCGACCACCAGCATGGAGAGTGCGACAAAGGTCGCAGTGAGAAAGAAGGCGTCGGGCGTGATGATCCCGAGGAAATGCGCATAGAGCACGCCGGCCGCGCCGCAGACGAAGGCCGATAGTACGAAGGCAATCAGCCGCTCCCGCTCGATGTTCACGCCCGAGGCCTGGGCTGCGATGGCCTCGTCCCGTGCCGCTCGGAGCGCCAGGCCTGAGCGCGAGATCGCATAGAGCCAGGCGATGACGATCGCCCCTGACGCCATACCAAGTGCGATCCAGACATCGGTCACGGTCGGGATGCCGATCACCGAACTTGTTCCCCCCGTCACAGTGGACCAGTTCGAGTACACGGTGTTGATCACTGCGAGCATCGCGAAGGTCGCGATCGAGGCCGCGATCCCCGCGAGCCGCATGAGGACTGGCCCGAGGATCAGCGCAAATACCGCCGGCAGGAGCGAGGCCGCAAGCGCCGAGGGCCAGAAGGGGAACTGGTTCTCGAGCAGGAACTCGGGCAGGCCGCGAAGCGAGATCTGCTTGAGCATCGGCGGGATGGTCAGCCAAGCGGCCGCATAGGCGCCGAGGCACATGAAGCCGACGTGGCCGAAGCTGATGATCCCGCTGTTACCTACGAAGATCCAGATGCCGACGACCAGGACAACCCGGATCAACATCTCGATCACTGTCCGAGCAAGCGGCCCGGAGCCGAACGCATCCACCGCTATGGCGATTGCGGCGAGGATCGCTATCAGGATCAGCGGCGTTGAGACCGTCTTGGCCATGATCGACGGCGCGCGTGTCATCTCAAACCCTCTGCTTGGCAGTGCGCGGGGCGAAGAGGCCCTGCGGCCGCCAGAGCAGCACCACGATGACGAGGGCATAAACGAAGGCGTCGCGGAACGGACGCGCGTCGAGCGGCAGGATCACCTGCATGAGCACGCTCGCGCCGCCGATCAGAAATCCCGCGACAACCGCGCCATACAGGCTGCCAAGGCCTCCGATCACCGTCGCGATGAAGGCGACGAGCATCACGGAGAGCCCCATGTTGATGTCGGCCGTCCCGGTCTGCACGACGATGGCGAGCCCGATCGCGCCGGCCAGCATGCCGGAGATCGCGAAGGCGAGAAGGATCACCCGGTTCGCCCGGACGCCCAGCATCCGCGCCATCGTGAAGTCCTGCGCCGCCGCCCGCATCTCGAGCCCGAAGCGCGTCCGCTTCAGGAACGCCGTCAGCGCAATCAGGATCACGATGGTCGCCGCCACCGTTACCACCTGCAGAAGCGGTATGCGCGCGCCGCCGATCTCGACCTGCTGCGCGAGCCCTGGCAGGATCGACAGCGATTTCGGCCTCGACGAGTAGAGCATCAGAAGCAGGTTCTTGATGACGAAGCCGAGCGCGAAGGAGGCGATCATCAGCGTCGCCGGATTCGCGTCCCTCAGCCGCCGGAAGACGAGGATCTCCGACAGGACGGACACGCCCGCCCCGATCAGGATCACAAAAGGGATCAGAACCGCGGGCGGCACCTGTCCGAGGAATAGGATCGTCGTCGCCGCCGTCGTCGGCCAGAGCAGCGCAAAGATGCTGAAGGAGATGTAGTCCCCGTGCGCGAAGTTGACGAGCCGCATCACCCCGAAGATCAGCGCGATGCCGAGCGCCCCGAGCGCGTAGAGGCTGCCGAGCGACAGCGCATCGAAGAGGATCTGCAGCACCGCGGTCATGCCGGCTCCTCCGCATCCGAGTAGCCGAAATACGCCCGCTCGACCGCGCCGCTCGCGTTCAGCTCCCGCGCGTCTCCTTCGAGCACCACCCGGCCCGAGCGGAGCAGCATCATCCTTCCGCCCGTCATCGTCGCGCGAGTCGAGCTCTGCTCAACGACCAGGAGTGTCAGCCTGCGCTCGGCCCGCAGCCTCAGTAGCAGTTCGTATACCTGGTCGATCACCAGCGGCGCAAGACCGAGCGACGGCTCGTCGATCGCGACGAGGCGCGGCCGCGTCATCAGCGCCCGCGCGATCACCAGCATCTGCTGCTGCCCGCCCGACAGCAGACCCGCCGCGCCGTCACGCCGTTCCTTCAGCATCGGGAAGCTCTCGAAAACGCTCTCAAGGTCCCGCGCCGCGCCCGCCCGGTCGCCCCTCATGCCGGCGCCCAGCCGCAGGTTCTCATCCACCGTCAGCTCGCCGAAGACCTGCCGCCCCTCGGGTACCATTGAGAAGCCGAGCCGCGCGATCGTCTCCGGCGCCTCGCCGGTGATGTCGCGTCCGCCGAGCCGGATGCACCCCGCGGCCGGCCGGACGACGCCCGCGATCGCCTTCATCAGGGTCGATTTCCCTGCGCCGTTCGGCCCGGTGACGAAGAGCGTCTCGCCCTCATCCAGCATGAGGCTCGCGTCGCGCAGCGCCGTGAGTTGCCCGTAGCGTACGCTCAGCCCCTCGACCGCGAGGAGCGTCATACCCCCGCCTCCGCCCCGACCGGCTCGACATCTGCGGCTGTGCCCATGTAGGCGTGCCGTACCGTCTCGCTGGCGCGGATCGCCGCCGGCGGCCCCGTTTCGATGATCCGCCCGGAATCGAGTACGAAGACCTCCTCGCAGATCTCGAGCACCAGGGCGACATTGTGCTCGATCAGCAGGATGCCGCAGCCCATCTCCCGCACGATCCGCTGCGCGAGCCGCCCGAGCTCGGCCGCCTCGAGCTCCGACATGCCCGCCGCCGGCTCGTCGAGCAGGAGGTAGCCCGGCTCCTCCATCAGCGCCCGCCCGATCGCGACCCGCCGCTCGTCGGTGTATGGCAGGCCGCCCGCCTCCTGCCCCGCGAGCCGCCCGATCCCCATCCAGTCGAGCATCTCGGCTGCCTTGCGCGCTGCCTCGCGCCGCGTGAGCCCGAGCCCGATCCCCGTCACTTCGAGGTTGTCGAGCACGCTCAGATCCTTGAACAGACGCCCGCCCTGGAAGGTCCGCGCAAGGCCTCGTCGCCGCAGGACGTGCGGCTTCAGCCCCGTCACGTCCTCGCCGTCCATTACGACCTCGCCCGAGGACGGAAGCTGAAATCCGGAGAGGACGTTGACCGCCGTCGTCTTGCCCGCGCCGTTCGGCCCTATCAGCCCGGTGATTCGGCTTCGCGGAACCGAGAGGCTCACATCCGAAAGCGCCGTCAGCCCGTCAAACGATACGGTGACCGCCCGCGCGAGGAGCGCGCCCTCCGCCATGACCGTCAGAGGGCCCCGTCCCGCGTGATCCGGTAGGCACCGCTCTCGTGCAGCGCCGCAGTCCAGCCCGGCTCGATCACGATGGTCGTGGTCTCCTCCTCTATGATCGCGGGCCCCGCGACCACTGCGCCCGCGCCAAGTATGGCACCGTCATATACCTGTGTCGACACGGCCGTGCCGTCTGCCGAGAAGATCGCGTCCCGCATGCCCTTCCGGGCAGCCGCACTGTCGCGTCCTTCGGCGAGTTGCGGCGCGGCCGGCTTCTCGACGAGCCCATATGCCGTGACCTCGATATTGACGACCTCGACCGTGTTGTGTCGCTCCGAGTAGGTGAAGAGCTGCTCATGACGTCTGTGGAAGGCGTCCTTGATGTGCTCCGCGCTCTCGCCGCCGATCGGGAAGCTGCCGATCTCGACGGTGCATTCGTGGACCTGGCCGACATAGCGCATCTCGATGCTGCGCTCGATGCGGATCCGGTCCGGCCCGAACCCGTCCGCCTCGAGCTGCCGCCGCCCCTTGGCCTCGAGTTCCGCGAAGAGGGCGTCGAGCCGCGCATAGGCCTCCGCAGTGTCGAGCCGCATCGGCGCGGTCGCCATTACGTTATACTTCACGTCCGATATGATCTGCCCGAAGGCGCAGAGGCCCGAGGCGAGCTTGGGCAGGATCACCGTGTCGATCCCCATCTCGCGCGCGAGCGCGGTAATATGCGCCGCGGTTGCGCCGCCCGCGCCGACCAGCACGAAGTCGCGCGGGTCATAGCCACGCTCGACCGAGACGCGGCGTATTCCGGCAGCCATGTTCGAGTTGACGATGGTGAACATCCCGTAGGCAGCCCGCTCGATCGAGAGGCCGAGGGGCTCGGCGATCCGCCGCAGCGCCGCCTTGGCACAGCTTCTGTCGAGCGGTAGCCGTCCGCCGATCAGCCCCTCGGGGTTGAGGTAGCCGAGCACGAGGTTGGCGTCAGACACGGTCGGCTCCTCGCCGCCCTGCCCGTAGCAGGCAGGGCCGGGAACCGCGCCGGCGCTCTGCGGCCCGACCTGCAGGAGTCCCATCGGGTCGATCCAGCCGATCGATCCGCCGCCGGCGCCGAGCGTCTCGACCTGGATCATCGGCACGCCGATCCGGTAACGCAAGAAGTCGATGTTCTTGTTGAGGTTGGTCTGGCCGTCCTTTGTCAGAGTGATGTCGAAGGACGTGCCGCCCATGTCGACGGTGATGACGTTTTTCGTACCGAACGGCTCCGCGACGTAGAGGCCGGCACGTGGCGCCGAGGCCGGGCCCGAGTTGATCGCATAGACCGACCGATCCGACAGCGCCGCGCCTTCCGATAGCCCGCCGTTCGACTGAAAGTAGCGGACCGGATGCTGCGCGCCGAGCGCGCGGAAGTAGCCGTCCACCGCCTCGACATAGGCGCGCATGATAGGCGCGAGATAGGCGTTTACCACAGAAGTCGAGGTACGGGTGTATTCACGCACCTGCGGATAGAGCTCCGAGCCGAGTGTTACGGCGGCGTCCGGCATCATTTTCCGCACGATCTCGCCCGCACGCCGCTCATGGCTCTGGTCCAGCACGGACCAGACCAAGGACACCGCGACACTCTCGATCCCCTCGCGCAGGAACAGCTCGCACGTCGCGGCCACGTCCTCCTCGTTGAGCGGCGTGTGCACCTGCCCGTCCGACCGAATGCGCTCGCGCACGCCCCGCCGGAGCCGGCGCGGCACCAGCATCTTGGCCGGCGGATACTCTGCATCGTAGCGGTAGCCGTCTTCCTTATGCCCGAGCCGGATCTCGATTGAATCCTCGTGACCCGCCGTGCAGATCAGCCCCGTCTTCCCGCCCTTGTGCTGGATCAGCGCGTTCAGCCCGACGGTTGTGCCGTTGATGCAGAGGTCGCACTCCCTCACAATCTCAGACGCGCTCAGGCCGAGGTCCTGACCAATCAGCTTCAGCCCCTCTTTGATCGCCCGTGTCGGGTTATCGGGCGTCGAGAGCGCCTTGTAGAGCCGGGCCTGCCCCGTGTCCTCCGCCAGCACGAAGTCCGTAAACGTGCCGCCCGCATCGATTCCGAGCCGGTACTTGGTGCGCATCGCCTTCTCCCCGCGGCCCCGGAGGCCGTTGACGCAGCAAAGTTCTTTCTGTGTGTCAGAAATCTGACCTATGTTTCCCGCTGGGACATTCCGCCGACGCGCCCGGCGCGCAGTGTCCTGGTCTCGCCCTCGTCCACTGCGAACGTCGCGGGATCGATCGCCACTCCGTAATCCGCACGCGCTCCCTCGGCCGAGACGAGTCCGTTCCGCATGTCCTCCACGACCCATTCAACGGGACGCTCGAACGGATCGCCATAGCCGCCGCCGCCAGGATTCATGTTCGTCACCCGGTCGCCCGGCTTTAGGGTTTCGATGACATTGGTCCGGATCACCTTGCGCTCCCCGCCCTTCACGAGCTCGATCCGCCCGACCTTGGCATCGACCATCTCCGATTTCGCGCCCGCCGCGCCCATCGCCGGGATTCGCCGCCCCTCGCCGAAGGTGATAAAGGTCATCTCGCCGTTCAGCGGCTCGACCTCCCAGGCCGTGCCCGATCCGCCCCGGAACTTCCCCGCGCCGCCGCTGTCCGTCATGAGTGAGTAGCGGTGGATCACGATCGGATAGGCGTGCTCGAGGAGCTCGATGTCCCCGGAGGTCAGCGCCCCGAAGCAGCATTCAGGCCCGCAGGCGTGCCAGCCGTCTTGGCTCGGCGTCGCGCCCGCTCCCGAGATGATCGTGGCAAGCACCATCGTCACGTATTCCTCGTCGTGCCGCTTGTCCCAGCCCGCAATGTTCAGACCGTTTGCGTGCCCCCAACTCGCGGCCACCTTCGAAGGCATTGCTTGCTCGAAGGCGAGCCGCACCGCGTCCGTCAGCGTCTCCATCGGCGTCGTCGTGCAGTTCATGTGCGGCGCCGGCTCCTTGGCGTTGCACAAGGTCCCCTTCGGCCCGAAATCGACCGACACGCAGCGATAGAGTCCCTCGTTGTAGGGCGGCGGCAACTGCGCGAACATCATCAGCCCGAGATAGACCCCCGAATGGGAGTTCCCCTCGTAGGAGTTGATGAAGTAGGGGATTTGTGGCGGGCTATCGATCTTGATGTGGCAATCGTCGCCGGTGATCGTCACGGTCGCGGTGATCTCAAAGTCCCCGAACCCGTGCCCGGCATCCTCAAGGATCGCCGTGCCGGAATACGTCCCGTCTGGCACCTCGGCAATCAGCGAGCGCATATGCGTCTCGGCCATGTCGAGCAGCTTGTCGATGCAGGCCTCGACCTGCTCCACGCCGTACTTCTCGAGCATCGCGAGCAGGTTCCGCTCACCGACCTGACAGGCTCCAATCAGCGCGTTGAAATCGCCCTCCTGATCGCGCCGCGCCCGCATGTTGGTCAGGATAAGGTTCAGCACATCCTGCCGCGGCCTACCCCTCTCCACGATCTTTACCGGGGGAATACGCAGGCACTCGGCGTAGATCTCGGTCGCGTTGGGGTTGTAGCCTGCCGGCACCGGCCCGCCGATATCGGTCAGGTGGCCCTTGCACACCGTCCAGTACATAAGCCTGCCGTCGTGGAAGACAGGCTTGTACATGCAGACGTCGATCGCGTGGCTGCCGCCCCAGGCGGGGTCGTTGTGCAGGATGAGGTCACCCTCTTGGATGTCGTCGCCGAAATACGCGGCGACTGCCTTCATCGCCGGGACGAGCGAGCCAAGATGGATCGGGATGTCCTGCCCCTGCAGGATCATCTCCGGGGTCGCGTTGAACAGCGCCGTCGAATAGTCGTGGGCGAGGTTAAAGACGCTTGAGCGCGCCGTCTTCTCGAGCGCCAGCGTCATCTCCCGCTGCGTCGTCTCCAGTACTCCCCGCACCACCGAGAGCGTGATCGGATCAACCGTTCTCGTCGTCATGGGCGGAACCTCGTTTTCTGCGTTGCGTCGCTGAACACCAAGGCTACCGCCGGCCCGCGAACGGGTCTTGACCCGAAACGCACAATTTCTTGTTCCGGCGCGCAAAACGTTGTGCGCCGGCCATTGCCCCGCCTACTCTCGCGTTGCGAGGGGGTAGCCTTATGGACATCGAGTTCTCGACGCGCGACGCGCCGCCGCCTCGGCGGAGCAGCGACTGGCACAGCGCCATCGCCCAGGCGTACTTTCCTCTCGACCTCGGATTTCGGGACGCCGCCCGCTTCGACGGGTCGCTCGCGATCTGGAAGTTCGGAGAGGTCTCCCTCTCCCGGTTGACCTCCGAGGCCCTTCTCTACCGCCGCAACGCTCACCACCTGAGAAAAGTGGCCAGCGAGGAGGAATACCTCGTCACCGTACCCGTCCTCTCGCCCGTGAGCTTCAGCCAGTGCGGCAGGGACGTTCTCTGCCGACCTGGCGGCTTCATCGTCGAGCGCAGCCACGAGCCCTACGAATTCGCGCATGCCGAAGCCGCTGATCTTTGGGTGCTCAAGATTGGTGCCTCGCTGCTCTCGAGCCGCATTCGTGCGCCCGACCGCTTCTGCTCACTCGCGTTCGACGCAACGACCGGCACGGGCGGGTTGCTCGCGGATCTGTTGCCGCTCCTGCCGAAGCGTGTCGCAAGCCTCGCGTCCATGAGCCGCGCCACCATTGGCCGGCAGCTCGTCGACCTCATAGTGCTCGCGCTGTCCGAGGACCCCCGCACGCTGACCAGCGGACAATCATCAGTGCGCGCTGCCCATCTCAGCCGGATCGAGATGATCGTGCGCCAGCGCCTCGGCGAGCCTGGCCTTGACGCCGAAACCAGCGCGGGCGCCGCAGGAATCTCCCTGCGCTATCTCCACGACCTGTTCCGCGACACGGGCCAGTCGCTCGGCCACTGGATCCGCGAGCAGCGGCTTGAGGCGGCGCGGGCCGCCTTCGCCGATCCCGGGAGTCGCGACACGGTCGCCGTCGTCGCCTACCGCGCTGGCTTCGCCGACCACGCCCAGTTCAGTCGCTGCTTCCGCAGTCGCTACGGCCTTTCACCCCGCGCATACCGCCAACAGGTCCGAGAGCAAGGCGGCGCGCCATTACCTTGACGCGCCAACGCTGAAACGCCTGCTTAGCAGCGTTTGGCGAGCCTCCAGGCCGCCGGAAACACCGCGACGGCCAGCGCGAGTTTGACCGTTTCCGCAAGAAGGAACGGAAGGAGACCGTTGGCAATCGCGACCGAGCCGCCGAAAAGGACGGCGAGCCAGCCTACGCCGAAGGCGTAGATCGTCACGAGGCCGACCAGGAACACGGCAAGCGTGGAACCTGCCGTCCGGCAATGCCCACGATCGGCCATCGCGCCGACCAAGATCGCGGCCATCAAAAACCCGACCAGATATCCGCCCGTCGGTCCTGCGAGATAGACAAGCCCCCCACCCGCGGCAAATACCGGCAGACCTGCCGCGCCCTGCGCGAGATAGGCAAGCACAGTCGCCCCGGCCAGACGCGCTCCGCAGGCGGCGGCGATCCCGAGAACCACAAATGTCTGCATCGTCATAGGCACCGGCCAGAACGGTACCTGCAGCCTTGCCGAGGCGGCGAGGAGCAGCGTGCCGGCCAGAATGAGTGCTACCTGCGCCACCTGGCTATCGCCCGCTTTCGGCCAGACGCGCATCGCGAGGCTCGGATCGGCAAAACGGATCATGCGAGGTGCTCCCTAATCTGGTTGACGATAGCCGCGCGCTCGTGCCGTGCGGCGAGCGCGCCTTCCATGTCGGTCTCCACGAAGCGGACCGGCGTATGGGGCTGGAGCTGACCGATCAGGTCCATGTCCGCCGAGATCACCGTGCCCACCATCATGTAGCCTCCTCCGGAAACAGCGTCGCGGTGGAGCACGATCGGCTCGGTGCCGCCCGGCACCTGGATCGAGCCGTAGGGGTAGCAGGCGTCAACGATATTGGAGGGATCCGATCCTGCACCGAACGGCTGCTCGCGCGGCACGAAATCGAGGGGCGTGCCGCCCCGGAAGCGGTAACCGATCCGGTCAGCCTCGGGCGCGACCTTCCACGTCTCCTTAAAGAAGCGCTTGCCTGCCGTCTCCGTGATCCGATGCCAGTAGAGGCCGGGAAGCATGCGAATTTCGACGGGCGAGCCGCCGGGCCCGCGGCGCAGCCCCTCCGGCACGCTGCGCCCGGCGGGCGAGGCGCCAGCGTCTCCAAGCGCCAGGCGGTCGCCCGCAGCAAGCGCACGTCCCTCATGGCCACCCAGGCCGCCAAGTGGGTAGGTCGAGCGGCTGCCGAGCACCACAGGCACGTCGATGCCGCCGGAGATTGCGATATAGGCGCGCGCGCCGGTCTTCAGATAGCCAAAGGACAGGGTCTGGCCTGCCTTGACCGCGAAGCTTTCCCAGGTCGGCACGGCCTCGCCGTCGACCTTCGGCGGCAGGTCGGCGCCGCAGACGGCGACGGTGGCGTCGCGGCCGAACACGAGTTCGGGGCCCATGAAGACGGCCTCAAGCCCCGCGGCGTCGGGCGGGTTTCCGACGAGCAGGTTCGCCGCAACCAGCGCCAGCCTGTCCATTGCGCCGGACAGGGGGATGCCCAGGTGGTAAAAGCCCGGCCGGCCGAGATCCTGAACGGTGGTGGCGAGGCCCGGAGCCTTGACCTCGATCTCACTGGCCATTGAGCACCCCCTCGAGCTTGGTGTTGTAGGCGTCGATGTCGGCCTTGAATTCCTCCAGCGAGAAGGTCACGTCGCGCATCTTGGGCGCGAACCGACCAGCCGCCACCTCGCGCTCGACATCCTCGTAATACGCCCGATCGACGGAACGGAACTTGACGATGTCGCCGGGACGGAAGAGACACATGGTGTCGTCGGTGATGTAGGCGTGCTCGCTCTTCGGGTCGTAAATCGGCATGGGCGTGATCCCGAACATCTGATAGCCGCCCGCTCCCCGCACGGAGTAGACCGCCGTGAAGCATCCGCCGTAGCCGACGGTCAACTTCGGCGTATCGGTTCGTGGCCGCAGGTATTTCGGCACCTCGAGTTGCCGTGGCCGGTCGACCATCTGGTAAAGGAAGGGAAGGCCGGCGACAAAGCCCACCATCGAGACGAACCAAGGCGCGCCGGAATGGGCGGCAATGAACTCGTCCACGCTCGCCTTGCCGTTGATACGGGCGGCGTATTCGAGGTCGGTCGCGTTCGGGTCCTGGTGGCGATCCCGGAAACGCATCAATGTCTCGTGCGTCCAGGGGTCGTTGTAGAAGACCGGCATCTCGATGATCCGGGTGTCGATCACCGAGGGTGCGCTGTCGGCCGACCGCTCGAGGCGCTTCAGCTCGGCCAGCATGTCGTCCGGCTTGATCCGGTCAGGATCAAACTTGATCTGGAAGGAGGCATTCGCCGGGCAGATTTCGGTCACCCCGTCGATCGCGCTGTCGCGCACCGCGCCCGTGATCGAGAGAGCCTTGAAGAACGCCTCGAGAGACATGCTCTCGTCGACCTCGACGAAGATGTGCTCGTCGCCGCCAAAGGAATAGCGCATCAGCCGGCAACCTCCTCCTGTCCTGTCAGTTGGTTCCTGTTTGCCTCGAGCCAGCGCTCGAGCCAGGTCGTGTCCAAGCTTCCGGCCCGGACCTCCGGGTCCCGCGCCAAGGCTTGGTGCAGTGCCAAGGTCGTCGGCACTCCCTCGATGACAAGTTCCCCGAGCGCCCGTTCGAGCCGCGCGATCGCCGCCGTCCGGTCCTCGTCATGCACGATCAGTTTGCCGAGAAGGGAATCGTAGAAGGGCGGAATTGTGCAGCCCTGGTAGAGCAGGGTGTCGAACCTCGTCCCTGGCCCACCCGGCACGCGGAGCATGGTGACCGTGCCCGGATGCGGCAGGAAGTCGCGCGCCGGGTCCTCCGCGTTCAGCCGCACCTCGATCGCGTGCCCGCGGAGCGCGATGTCCGCCTGAGCAAATCGCAGGCGCTCGCCGAGGCAGACCCTGATCTGCTCGCGCACGAGGTCGATGCCCGTCACCATCTCTGTGACCGGGTGCTCTACCTGGATCCGGGTGTTCATCTCAATGAAGTAGAAGGCGCGGCTCGCGTCGTCGTAGAGATATTCGAGCGTACCCGCCCCCCGGTACCGGACCGCCTTCGCCAGCGCGACCGCCGAGGAGCAGAGCGCCTTGCGCACCTCCGGCGGCAGCGCAGGCGACGGCGCCTCCTCCCAGACCTTCTGGCGCCGGCGCTGGATCGAGCATTCCCGCTCGAAAAGATGCACCACCTGCTCGCCATCGCCCAGCACCTGCACCTCGACATGGCGCGCGCGCTCAACGACCTTTTCAAGGTAGAGCCCGCCGTCGCCGAAGGCTGCCTGCGCCTCGGCACTCGCCTGCGGCAGGAGGCGCTCGAACTCCGTACCGTCCCGCGCAATCCGGATGCCCCGGCCGCCGCCGCCGGCGGCCGCCTTGATCATCACGGGAAAACCCGTTTCCGCCACGACGGGCTGCGCCTCCGCCAAGCTCGTCACGATGCCGGCGCTGCCCGGGACGGTCGGCACGCCCGCCTGCTGCGCGGCCCGGCGCGCAGACACCTTGTCGCCCATCAGCCGGATAGCCGCGCCCGCCGGTCCGATCCAAGCGAGGCCGGCTGCCTCGACCGCATCGGCGAACCGGTCGTTCTCCGCGAGGAAGCCGTAGCCCGGATGCACCGCGGTCGCCCCCGTTGCCGCGGCCGCCTCCAGGATCGCCTCGATCTTCAGGTAGGATTTCAATGCCTGCGGCGGGCCGATCTCCACCGCCTCGTCGGCCAGCTGTACCGCGAGGCTGCCGGCGTCGGCCGTCGAATGCACCTGCACAGTCGCGAGACCGAGCTCGCGCGCGGCGCGGATGATCCGCACGGCGATCTCGCCCCGGTTCGCGACGAGTAGCTTGCCCACGCTCAGGCCAGTGTGGCGAGCGGCTGGCCGGCCATCACGGCCTCCTCGTTCTCGACGAGGAACTCCTGGAGCGTGCCCGCGACCTCCGCCTTCACCTCGTGGAAGCTCTTCATCACCTCGATGAGCCCGATCACGTCGCCAGCCTCCACTGCGTCGCCGTCGTTCTTGTAGGGCGGCTGGTCCGGTGCGGGCTTGCGATAGAAGGTCCCGGGCAGGGGCGAGAGAATCTCTTGAGCCATGGGCCGTCGTTCCTCTTCTTCGTGGTTCGTGCAAGCAGGATGCGATCAGGGGTCGAGATGGGATTCCAGCGCGGCCCGCACAGCCTCGGCGACGGCGACGGCGTTGGGCGAATCTGAGTGGATGCAGACGGTCGTCGCCCGCACCGGCAAGTCGAGCCCGCCGACGGTGCGAAGCCGGCCGTCGATGACCGCCCTTCGCGCGGCCTCGGCGCATTTCTTCGGGTCCTTCGTCCCATGATGGCGCATGATGATGATCATGCCATCATCGGAATAGTCGAGATCGGCGAAGAACTCCGGCACGAAGTCATGACCGCGCTCGATGTAGACCTCCTCGTGCAGCGTTCCGGCAAGTCCCATCAGCGGCACGCCGAAGACATCGGCCGCGTCGCAGACGGCATGCGCCGCCTCCGGATCGCGCGATGCCATGCCGTAGAGGACGCCGTGCGGCTTGATATGGTTGAGCGTCATCGCCTCCGCCTCAAGAAAGCCCTTCAGCGCACCGACCTGGTAAATAATGCAGTTCGCGAGTTCGTCGCGCGGTATCTTCATCTCGCGCCGGCCGAAGCCTTGGAGGTCGGGAAGCGAGGGATGCGCCCCGACCTTCACCCCGTGCTCCTTCGCGAGGCGCACGGTGGCGCGCATGTGGTTGGGATCCGAGCCGTGGAAGCCGCAAGCTATGTTCGCAACCCCGATGAGTGGCATCAGTCCTGCGTCGTCGCCCATCTGGTAGAGGCCAAATCCCTCGCCCATGTCGCAGTTGATCGTCGCCACTTCGTCCTCCCGGGTCACGTCGGCGTGAGTGTTGCAGCGCCTCCAACCTCTTGTAAAGCTCGCATTCAGACGGCGCGGGCCTTGCGGTAGGAGTCCTTCAGCGCAATCAGGTTGCCGCTAAAGACGAGGATGTCGCAGCCATCGACCTCGTGCCTTCGGTGCGCTTGGTCGCGGCCACGGAAGCGCCAGCGCGAAAGCCCGACATCGCCGTGCACCGAATGCTCTGCATCGATCCATGCCGCCTCGGGAAAGGTCGCGAAGATCGCAGCATAGGCCCTGCGCACTGCCTCGCGCCCGACATGCCGCGCGCCCTCCGGCTCCGTCCCGCCAGAGGCGTGAAAGGCGCATTCCTCCGCCATGCACTCCATCAGCGCATCGAGGTCGCGGGTGTTCCAAGCCGCAGCGAAGCGCTCCAACACCGCGAGACGGACCCGGGCCTGCGCGTCATCCACGACCTCGACCTCGAGGAAGGCGAGCGGGTCCTTCCCGCCATTGACGACGTTGTGCTCCACCCCCGTGCGACGCGAGTAAGGGACATGTAGGGCGAGCGGCGCTTCCCGGGTCCCGCCGCCAGGCTCCTCGAGATGAAGCGTTCCGTCCGTGAGGGGCACGATGACGTAGTCGTGGTCGTGGACGTGCCAGCCGGTCTCGGCCCCCGGCTCGAAGCGCCACTCCGTCACCCGGAAACGCTCATCTTCGATGTGAAGGACTGGCGTCGCCTTCTCCCTCATGTAGCCCCCTCCGTTCCTGCGCTTCCACTCGCCCGCAAGTGACTTTCCACGAAAACTCGAAGCTGATCCAGCGGGAAGTCCTCTCGACAGGGCAATCGCTTGAAGTGACAGAAGGTGGATTGAACGAAACGGCTCCGCGGTAGCGTCGCCGTCGGCGCTCCTAATTGGAAGGATTGGGTTGCTGAGACCCTTTCCAGACAGGAGCACCCCGATGGCCGAGATCAGCCCTCTACGCCGCCGCATGATCGAAGACATGACGGTCCGCAACCTCTCGCCGGCGACCCAGCGATCCGATGTTCACGCGGTGTCGAAGTTCAGCCGGTTCTTCTGCCGGTCTCCGGACACGCTGACGCTCGAGGACGTGCGCACCTTCCAGGTGCAGTGCCGGATGCGGTGGAAGCCGGGCGGCCGCGACATCTGGTACAGTGACTCGGTGGCGCCGGCGGCTCAAGCTTCGGCCGGTGCGAAGAGCGCCGAAAGATCTTCCTGCGTGAGTGCGAGGGGGCCTTGCGCCGGCCCTTCGAACAGCGCGTCGGCCAGGGCCTGCTTCTTCGCCTGCAGCGTCGCGATGGCCTGCTCCACGGCGCCTTCCGCGACCAGGCGGAAGACGAAGACGCTGCGGTCCTGGCCGATCCGGTGCGCGCGGTCCATCGCCTGGCGCTCGACCGCGGGGTTCCACCACGGATCGTAGAGGATCACCGTGTCGGCCGCTGTCAGCGTCAGCCCGACTCCGCCCGCCTTGAGGCTGATGAGAAAGAGCGGCGCCGTTCCTGCCTGGAAGCCGGCGACGACCTCCTCGCGGTTGCGGGTCTCGCCGGTCAGCCAGGCATAGTCCCAGCCGCGCGCCTTCACGTCGGCCTCGATCAGGCGCAGCATCTGGACGAACTGCGAGAAGACCAGCACCCGGCGGCCTTCGGCGATCAGCG
>SKOX01000376.1 GCA_007119835.1 Paracoccaceae bacterium | reverse complement strand
CGGGTGGTCTGCACCTTGTGGGTGACGATCGAGACCTTGGCGCCCACCATGGCGTTCAGGAGCGTCGACTTGCCGGCGTTGGGTTCGCCGATCAGCGCCACGAAGCCCGCGCGGGTCGTCATGTCGGAGCCTCCACGGCAAGGAGAAGCGCTGCGGCCGCGGCCTGCTGGGCGGCGCGCTTGGAGGCGGCCGCGCCGGTGGCGGCCCGGCCGTCGGCGAGGCGGGCCTCGACGGAGAAGCGCGGGGCGTGGTCGGGCCCTTCGCGGGCGAGGTCGAGGTAGTCGGGCGGGGGCATGCCGCGGGCCTGGGCCCATTCCTGGAGTGCTGTCTTGGCGTCGAGGCCCTGGGCGCGGACGGCGGCGATGCGCGGCCCCCAGAGCCGGAGGACGAGGGCGCGGGCGGCCTCGAGGCCGGCGTCGAGATAGACCGCGGCGATGACCGCCTCCATGGCGTCGGACAGGATCGCCTGCTTGCGCCGGCCGCCGGAGATCATCTCCGAGCGGCCCATGCGGAGTGCCGCGCCGAGGTCGACCGAGGCTGCGACCTCGGCGCAGGTCTCGCGGCGCACGAGGGCGTTCAGGCGGGGCGCGAGGTCGCCCTCGGCGGCGGTCGGATCCTCGTCGAGGAGGGCCTGGGCGACAACGAGGCCGAGCACCCGGTCGCCGAGGAACTCGAGCCGCTGGTTGTCGCGGGCGCCGCCGACCGAAGGGTGCGTCAGCGCCTCGATCAGCAGGGAGGGGTCGGCGAAGTCGTGGCCGAGCCGGGCGGCGGCCTCGGCCATGCCGCGGGAGAGTTTCACTCGATCCTCACGAAGAAACGGTCGGGCCGCCAGGTCCAGAAGGCGAGCATCGAGGTTCCGGCCGAGGAGAACACCACGCGGTCGGCACGCCCGACGAGCAGCTCGATCGGCACCGTGCCGACGCCGCCGGCGTGGCGCGGAAAACGCGAGTCCATCGAGTTGTCGCGGTTGTCGCCGATGAAGAAGAACTCGCCCTCGGGCACCACGGCGGGCATGGTGTTGTCGCCGAAGCCGTGATCGATGTTGAGGACGAGATGGCTCGCGCCGTCGGGCCTCGTCTCGACCAACTGCTCTTTGATGCAGTCGCCGCCGGGCGGGACCGGCGCGTTGGCGCAGCGCGGCAGGCTGCGCATCGGGCCCTGGACCTCGTAGACCTGCACGAACGGCTCGATCTCCTCCTGCGCCCAGGCATCGCCGTTCACGTGGAGGACGCCGTCGATCATCTGAACCGTGTCGCCCGGCAGGCCGACGACCCGCTTGATGAAGTCGGTGCCGGTGACGGGGTGCTTGAAGACGACGACGTCGCCGCGCTCGGGGTCGGAGGCGAAGATCCGGCCCTCGAACGGGCACATCGAGAACGGGCAGGAGTGGCGCGAGTAGCCGTAGGCCATCTTGTTGACGAAGAGGAAGTCCCCGATCAGCAGGGTCGGCTTCATCGAGCCCGACGGGATCCAGAACGGCTGGAAGAACAGGGTGCGGATCAGGCCGGCGAGCAGGAGCGCGTAGACGATCGTCTTGGCGAGCTCGATCAGGCCGCCCTTGCCCTTGGTCGTGGTCTTCATCGGGGTCTTTCTGCGTGCCGGCGTCAAAGCGGGGCTTGTGGGCGCTCACCCGATTGCTGTCAAGCGCGGCCCCGTCACGTCTTGAGCAGAGATCCGCGGCGGCCGGCCCCATGGGCGCTGCCGTGTGGCCGATCAAGTCGCCCTTGGCCCGCATTGCTAGAGAGCCCGGAGCCGTCGCGCCTCAGGACGCGGCATCGGGCAGGGCCTCGACGACCACGAAGGCCTGCGCCCACGGGTGGTCGTCGGTCAGCGAGACGTGGACGGCGGCGCGGTGGCCCGGCGGCGTCATCGCGGCAAGCCGCTCGGCGGCCCAGCCGGTCAGCACCATGGTCGGCTGGCCGGTGGGAAGGTTGACCACGCCCATGTCGCGCCAGGCGATGCCCATCCTGAGGCCGGTGCCGAGGGCCTTGGAGCAGGCCTCCTTGGCGGCCCAGCGCCGGGCGTAGGTGGCGACGCGGGCGGCGCGGCGATCGGCCGTCGCCTGCTCGCGCGGCGTGAAGACGCGGTCGAGGAAGCGCGCGCCGAAGCGGTCGATGGTGCGCCCGATGCGCTCGATGTTGGCGATGTCGGTGCCGATGCCGAGGATCATCGCGGGCTCCCTGTGCGAAAGGCGCGGCGCCTTCCCTACCATGCGCGGTCGCGGGGTCCAGCGCCGTGCGTCGCGGACGCCAGGCGCCGCCCGCTCAATCGAGCAGGTGCTGGATCTCGGCGCGGGCGCGGCCGCCGCCGACGTCGAGGATCGCGAGCGTGACCGGCAGGCGGAAGCGTCGGGGGCCGGCGCTGCCCGGATTGAGGAAGAGGACCCCTGCCCTCTCCTCGATCTCCGGGCGGTGGCTGTGCCCGGAGATGACGACGGTGATGCCCTCGGCGGCGGGGCTCGTCGCGAGCGTGCCGAGATCGTGGAGCATCAGGATGTCGCAGCCGCCGAGTTCGAGGCGCAGGCGCTCGGGATAGGCAGCCGCCCAGTCGTCGATGTCGACGTTGCCGCGGATCGCGGCGACCGGCGCGATCCGTTCGAGCCGCGGCACGATGTCCGGGTCGCCGATGTCGCCGGCGTGGAGGATGCGCGCGACGCCGGCGAGGCGGGCCTCGGCCTCCGGACGGAGCAGGCCGTGGGTGTCGGAGATGACGCCGATCCGCACGGGCCGCTCAGTCGGCCGCTTCGGCGCGGGCCTCGTCCATCAGGACGCGCATGCGGCGGATCGCGGTCTCGAGGCCGACATAGATCGCCTCCCCGATCAGGAAGTGGCCGATGTTGAGCTCCATCACCTCGGGGATGGCGGCGATCGGCTTCACCGTGTCGTAGGTCAGGCCGTGGCCCGCGTGGACCTCGAGGCCGATCTCGTGGGCGAAGGCCGCCATGTCGCGCAGGCGGTCGAGTTCGGCATCGCGGGCGGCGGCGTCGCCCTCGAGATGGGCCTCGCAATAGGCGCCGGTGTGAAGCTCGACCACCGGGGCACCGATCCGGTGGGCAGCCTCGATCTGGCGGCGGTCGGCGGCAATGAAGATCGAGACGCGGGAGCCCGCCTCGCGCAGCGGCGCGATGAAGTGGGCGAGGCGGTTCTCGTCGCGCGCGACCTCGAGACCGCCTTCGGTCGTGCGCTCCTCGCGGCGCTCGGGCACGATGCAGACGGCGTGCGGGCGGTGGCGGAGCGCGATCGCCTGCATCTCGTCGGTGGCCGCCATCTCGAGGTTGAGGGGGAGGCCGAGCCCCTGCATCAGGCCCTCGATGTCGGGGTCGGTGATGTGGCGGCGGTCTTCGCGCAGGTGCGCGGTGATGCCGTCGGCGCCGGCTTCCTCGGCGAGGCGCGCCGCGCGCAGCGGGTCGGGATAGGGGCCGCCGCGGGCGTTGCGGACGGTTGCGACGTGGTCGATGTTGACGCCGAGCCGGAGGCGGCCCAGCGGAGCGGTGGCGGTCATGTCTCGGCCCTCTGCCGGCTTTGCTCCATCACGATACGACGCTCACTCCGGCTCGTCAGCCCCGGTCTTTGCCGCATGCATCCGCTCGCGCGCACGGGCGAGCAGCCGGGCGCGGCGCCGGCCCTGATAGGCGGCGATGATCGGCCGCAGGACGTAGTAGCTGCCGATGGCGGCGACGAGCCCCGGCAGGAGGCAGCCGACCGTCCAGGGCAGGATGAGCTCGAAGAACAGCGGCTGCAGACGCTCCCAGTGGCTCTCACCGATGCCGACGAGCGACAGCAGGCTCTGCCACAGACCGCTCGCCCCCTCCGAAAGCGCGTCGCTGACGCGGCCGAAGTCGCGGCCGGTGACGCCGTAGCCGAGGATGCGGCGCCCGAGGTTGAGCGACACCGAGGCGATGATCGGGAAGGTGATCGGGTTGCCGAAGGCGGTGCCGATCAGGCCGGCGATGACGTTGGCGCGCAGCGCCCATGCGATGCCGGCGGCGAGGAAGAAGTGCAGGCCGAAGAACGGCGTGAACGAGGCCATGACGCCGCAGGCGAAGCCGAGCGCGATGCGGTGCGGGGTGTCGGGGATGCGGCTGACGCGATGGCGGTAGTAGCCGATCGCCCTGCCCCAGCCGCCGCTGGGGTAGAAGGCCTCTCGGATGCGCACGAGAAGGGGCTTACGCTCGCGGCGCCTGAACACGGTCCGATCTGTCCTCTCGCCGCTCCCGCGGTCCCCGTCACGCCTCGCCCGTGGCGCCGGCCTGTCGGAAGCGGCGCACCCCTGCCACGTCCTGGTCCGCGTCGATGGCGGTCAGGACGTTGGTGAGGTGTTCCATATCCCGCACCTCGATATCAACGACCGTGCGGTAAAAATCCGGTTTCCGTTCGACGAAAACGATGTCGGAGATGTTGGCGCGCTGCTCGCCGATCAGGGTGCAGATGCGGCCGAGGACCCCGGCGTCGTTGGCCATGGTGATCTCGATCCGGGCCTCGTGCTCGGCGCGGCCGGAGGCGCCGGTCCAGCGCAGGTCGATCCAGCGCTCGGGCTCGTCCTCGTAGACGGCGAGGCGGACGCAGTCGATGGCGTGGACGATCACGCCGCGGCCGCGGTCGACGATGCCGACGATGCGCTCGCCCGGCACCGGCTTGCAGCAGGAGGCCGGGTGCGCCTCCTGGCCGGAGCCGAGGCCGATGACGATCGCGTCGGCTTCCTCGCCCGGGGCGCGGGGCCGGGCGGCGTCGCGCAAGAGCTCGGGATAGAGCGTGGCGACGAGGTCGCGGCCGGTCATCTCGGCGCCGCCGAGGCGGGCGAGCACGTCGTTGGCGCCGTCGAGGGTGAGGCGATTGGCCGCGGTCTCGAGCGCCTTGTCTGTCGCCTTCTTGCCGATGCGGGCCAGCGCCACGCGGGCAATCTCGCGCCCCAGCCGGATCTGGGTCGCGCGCTTCTCGTCGCGGAGCGCGCGCCGGATCGCGGCCTTGGCCCGGCCGGTGACGACCATGTCCTCCCAGGAGGGCTGCGGGCGCTGGCCGTCGGCGCGGATGACGAAGACCGACTGGCCGTTCCTGAGCTTGGTCCAGAGCGGCACGCGGCGGCCGTCGACCTTGGCGCCGACGCAGGAATTGCCGATCCGGGTGTGGATCGCGTAGGCGAAGTCGATCGGCGTGGCGCCGCGCGGCAGCTTCACCACCTCGCCCTTCGGCGTGAAGCAGAACACCTGGTCGGTGAACATCTCGAGCTTGACGTGCTCGAGGAAGTCCGACGGGTCCTCGGCGCTGTCGAGGCCCTCGGTGAGCGAGCGCAGCCAGTGGAAGGGGTCGACGGCGAAGGGGTTCTCGAAGCGCTCGCCGTCCCGGTAGGACCAGTGCGCGGCGACGCCGGTCTCGGCGACGGCATGCATCTCGCGGGTGCGGATCTGGACCTCGACCCGCTTGCCGTCGCGGCCCGAGACGGTGGTGTGGATCGAGCGGTAGCCGTTCGACTTCGGCTGGCTGATGTAGTCCTTGAAGCGCCCCGGCACGGCGGCCCAGCGCTGGTGCACGGCGCCGAGCGCCGTGTAGCAGTCCGGCAGCGCGCCGGTGACGATCCGGAAGCCGTAGATGTCGGACAACCGCGAGAAGCCCTCCTTCTTCTCCTCCATCTTGCGCCAGATCGAGTAGGGCTTCTTCTCGCGCCCGAAGACCTCGGCCTCGACGCCCGCGGCCCGCAGCACCGTGCGGATGTCGTCGGTGATCTTTGGGATCACGTCGCCGGTCTCGTTCCTGAGCGTCAGGAAGCGGCGGATGATCGAGGCCCGCGCCTCGGGGTTGAGGATGCGGAAGCCGATGTCCTCAAGCTCGTCGCGCATCCACTGCATGCCCATCCGGCCCGCGAGCGGCGCGAAGATGTCCATGGTCTCGCGCGCCTTGCGCTGCTGCTTGTCGGGCGCGAGGAAGCGGATGGTGCGCATGTTGTGCAGCCGGTCGGCGAGCTTGACGAGGAGGACGCGCAGGTCCTTCGACATCGCCATCAGCAGCTT
>SKOX01000482.1 GCA_007119835.1 Paracoccaceae bacterium | reverse complement strand
GGCCCGCCCTCTTTTCGGATCGACCGGGTCGGCGGCGCGCGGGGCGCGCGAAGCCGTCCGGCGGATCAGGCGGCTTCGGACCGCTGGCGCTCGCTCTCCTCGCGGCTGAGCGCGACCGAGGTGCGCACGCCACGGCGGACGAAATCCATCATCCCCTTGACGGTGCGCTCGTTCGGCTCGATGCCCGCGCAGGTCAGAACCTCGCGGCCATCCTTGGAGCGCGCCCAGCGGGCGATGACCTCGGGGCCGTTGCCATACTTCTTGTCGTCTGCGATCGCATCGTCGAGAGCCGCCAGGACGACCGCAGCGAAGAGCTTGCGAGCCCGGGACCCCTGGTCGTTCGCATACGCAGTCGCGTCCACGTAATCGAACATTACGCTTGTTCCTTCCTCTCTCTACCCGTCCACAGCCGGTCGCATTATGACCATCCTGTGACGTGTGCGGGATGCCATTTCCGGATGGCCGACATGCGCGGAGCGTATGGCGGCGGAGCCTTGGATATAGGGGTGGCGCTGGTGCAGTGCAACACTTTCGTAACGCATCCTCCTGAAGGTGCGGCAGGTTTCGGCCGCAGCCTGCTGAATTCACACGCCGAGACGTTGCCCGCTCGCGCATTGAAGTACGGTCCGCGAGCAGCCTGCCGCTCCCGATGCGACCTCTAACCGAAGGTGAGCCATTCTGGTTCCATGCCGCCCCGGAAAAAGCTGCGGAAGCCCCTGCGACTGGTCCGAGAGGCGGATTTCCGCTGACGACAGGCGCGACAGGCGAGGCGCAGCCGACGATGGGGCAGGAAGGCTCGGGCGCCTCCGCGCTGCGTCGGGCGAAGCCGCCGTCGACGAACACGTCCTCGACGAACACCTTGTCGACGCGCATCGAAGCGGCTTTCGCGGTGCCGCTTCCAGCCGGGCGATGCCGGTTTGGTTCTGGACGGTCGGGCTCACGCTCGACGCGGGCACCGGGCGTGGCGGCAGTGGCGCCGACTTATCCATCCGGTCGTTGTCGAGAGCGCCCGAGGGGCATGGCCGGGCTGCAACCCGGACCGGCGAGGGAGCGACTGGCGCCAGCGTTCCTATACTCGCGCTGCGCTCGGTATTGACTTGGGGCGCTGCGGCGCGGCAAAATCCTAGGCAGTGGCAGTGCCGGATTGGGATGACTGCCTCACGAGTGTTTTAACCGGCTTGGTTTTTAGGGCGTCGCGCGCCACCGCATTGTACTATAAGGTACGCCAGCGCGGGGCTTTCGCCAGTCTCAGCCGTTCCGCAGTGGGGTGCGGGGCAGAAGAAATCGGGCGGTTGCGGCGGTCTGGCGCAGGGGTGCAGGGGGCGTGAGAATGCGGCAAGGTTTCGGTGCTGCTTTGGGCTTGCAGGGGTGCTTTCGGTGAATGTCGTTACGAGACCGCCGTCCGAGACGCCGGGCGATTCGGCGGCGCGGAGCCGTCCGCCCGTCCAGTTGCAACCTCAGGTGGATGTGGACGACGGGCTCGATCTCGCCTCGCTTCTGTTGCCACTCTGGCGCCGGAAGTGGATCATTCTGCTCTGCGGCCTGCTGGCTGCTGTGGCCGCTGCCTACGTCGCGACCAGCCAGCGGAACAGCTACACCGCGACGGCGCGCGTGATCTTCGAGCCCGAGCGGCTTCGGATCATCGATCTCGACAGCGTCGTGGTCACACCCGACGTCTCTGCGACAGGCATGCGCAACCAGATCGAAATCCTCCGCTCGGCGCTCCTGCTCGAAAGGGTGATCGACACGCTCCGCCTCGAGCGGTCGCCCGAGTTCAACCCCGACCTGCGGAACGACCCGCCGGCCCTGCTCGACCGGCTTGCCGCGCGCGTATCGCTTCCGGATCCGGTGCGCTCTCGTCTCGTGACGCTCGACCTGCTGACCCCGGCCGAGCCGGAAGGCCTTACGCCGGAGCAGCGCACCGAGCGTCTCCGGGCGCGGATCCTCGAGCAGCTCGGGAGCAACATGCGTCTCTCGCCGTTGCCGAACAGCCGCGTGATCGAGATCGGCTACACCTCCGAGAACCCCGTGCTGGCAGCGGCCATCGTCAACGCGACGGGCGAGCAGTACATCGTCGTCCAGACCGAGCGGAAGCGCGACGACATCGCCGCCGCGTCGGAACTCCTAAGCGTGCGCGTGCGCGACCTGGAGAACCGGTACAACCGGGCCGAGGAGGCCGTGCGGTCGGCGCAGCTCGAGCTCTCGCTGGGCGCGGAGTACGGATCCGCGCTGATCGCCCGTCAGCTCGAAACGCTGAACGAGGCCCTGTCGCAGGCCCGCCTGCAGCGCGCGGCGGTCGAGAACCGCTACAACCGGGCTGTCGCCGTCCTCAATGACGGCGGCGACCTCCATGTCGTGCCGGATTTCCGCGACTCTCCCGTAATGCGCAGCTACCGTGCGCGGCAAGTCGAGCTTCTCGACCAGGAGGCTTCGCTCCGGTCCATCGTCGCGGGCAATTCCAACCCGACCGTCGTCCGGCTCGAGGCTCGCCTCGAGGAGGTGCGCCGCAGCATGCTGGAAGAGGCCGAAACCATCGTTGCCGGCCTGCGTACGGAGCTTCAGGCTGCGGTGGAGCACGAGGAGACCCTGCGCGAGCAGATGGCCGAGCGCGAGGCGCAGGCGCTCGAGCAGTCGCGCAACGAGATGCGGCTGAGCCGGCTCGAGCGCGAGGCCCAGGCAAGCCGCACGCTCTACGACAGCTTCCTGACGCGCATGAACGAGACGAGCGAGCAGGCGGCCCTGCAGTCGCCCGACGCCCGCTTTCTGACGCGGGCGAGCGTGCCGGACACCCCGAGCAACCGCTCGCGCCTGTTGATCGTCCTGGCGGGGCTCGTCGGCGGGATCGGCGTGGGGAGCGCCATCGTCCTGTTGCTGGATCGTCTCAACAACACGATGCGCAGCTCGAGCGACGTGGAGACCCGGACGGGGCTCGCGGTGCTGGCCGGGATCCCCCACCTCGGGCGCCGGAAGAACCCGCGCCAGCTCCTGGCGATGCTGCTCGGCAAGCCGGACGGCCCGCTCGCCGAATCGACGCGCAACCTGCGCACGAGCATCCTGTTCTCGAACCTCGACCAGGCACCGAAGGTGATCATGTTCGCCTCCTCGCTGCCCAACGAGGGCAAGACGACGACGGCCATGCTGACCGCGATCACCAGCCAGCAGATGGAGCGGACCGCCATCATCGTCGACTGCGACCTGCGGCGGCGAACGATGGGCGGCCTGTTTCCGATCTCGCCCGAGCAGCCAGGTCTCTTCGCGGCCCTGCAGGGCACGGCGTCGATCGAGGAAGCGGTCTATGTCGAGCCGGAATCCGGCCTGCATGTCCTCGCGCCCGAGCGTGCGGGAACGGGGCGCGGCAACCCCGCCGACGTGCTTGCCTCGCGGCGCTTCCACCGCCTGATCGCGCAGTTGAAGGCGCGCTACGACCTCGTCATCCTCGACACGCCGCCGACCCTGGCCGTGACCGACGCCCGGATCGTCGCCCAGATCGCCGACACGGTCGTCTATCTGGTGCGCTGGAACAAGACCCCGAGCGGTGCCGTCGTCGAGGGCATCAGGGAGCTGCGCTCCGTCGGGGCCACGATCGCCGGCGTGGCTCTCACGTTGGTCGACGAGCGCCAGGCGAGCCAGTACGTGGGCAACGAGGCACTCTACAAGCGGTCCTACGGGACGTATCCGGCCGGATGATCGGGATGCCCGGCACGGCGGCGCCGGTCGTCGACGCGCCGTGCGGGAAGTCCGGGAGCACCGAGTTGTTCCTCCCTCTCGGCCAGATCCGCCTTCAGCCCGAGGGCCACTGCCGTGTGTAGCAGCTCTTCGCGATCCAGCGCGGGCTCGGCCGTCGGCAGGCGCGTGCCGCTGCGGCCGGCCGAGACAGCATCGCCGAAGTCGCGATGATGTCGGCGACGATCGTGGTTCGGTCCGCGGCTCGCTGCGGAGACCATGGTCGATTTGCGCGGGCCGGCTTCACCCGGGCGCGTGTCGCCGCCGGAGACAATGCCGGAGGCGACACGCATCGAGGCGGACGCGGCTGCTGGTGGAGGATCCGGAGAACCCGCCCGGTCGCCTGTCGCTTGCAGCGCGATCAGGCTGGCCGGTCTCAGAAACCGAGACGGATGGTGCGCGTGATCCCGAGGCGGAGGCCGAACTGGTCCCGCGACCCCGCCTGTGTCACCGGTGAGTCGGCTGCATCCTCGATCAGGCGATCGTAGGTCGCTGCGCCCTCCACGCCCCAGCGCGGCGAGAAGGCATAGCGTGCGCCGAGTTCGACACCGACGGCGTAAAGCCCGCTCGACGGCGAGAACTCGTCGAGCTGCGGCGCGGCGGCCGCGTCCTCCGGCCCGATGCCGAAATAGGTGTCCATGAATCGCGTGCTGCCCCAGTTGGCGCGTGGACCGAGATTGATGAGAAGCGAGTCGCTGGGGCTGAAGAGCGCGTCCGCCCCCGCCTCGCCAACCCAGGCATTGTGCCCCACAACGCCATAGCGCATGACGCCGAAGGCACGCCAGTCGTCCGCGGTGTATCCAAGCCCGAAGCCGAGCTCGAGCGAGCGGTCGACCCGATCCGTCCCAGCGAGGGAGGGATCATCGTCCGGCCGGCGGCTGCCGATGTATCGTGCGGAAGTACGCAGGCCGAAGCCAATCTGCTCCGTCGGTGCCTGGACGGATCCGAATTCGAGCCCGCCCGGCAGGCGGACATAGTCGAAGCGTGGCCTCGCGCTGGGTCCCGCTTCGTATTCGTCGGATCCGAAGTAGGACGGCGACACCGAAACGCCGCCCAGCACCTCAATCACGGCCCGCGGCGTGTCCTGCGCAGCGACGGGACCAGCTGATACGAGCGCCAGAGCGCCACCCAGCAGCGCGACCGCCGCCTGGCACATGGCCATGCCGCAGGAGCGACGGAGCGACAGGTGGGACGAGGCGGCCATCGGCATGTCGATTCGCTGAAATGTGTTTGCAATCTTAAGGAGAAACCGCAGAAAAACCAATGCCTCAACCTCGATAGTTGAGACAATATCCGAGATGTTGCACAAAAGCTGCGGAAGGCCGCGTGCAGTCATGTCGGTGTGCGGGTGGCCAGGTGCGCGTCGAGCACGCGGCGGACGACCGCGAGGTCCGCTTCCCGGGTGAGAAACGCCCGGCCGATGCCCCGCGCCAGCACGAAGGCGATCCGGCCGTCCCTGACCTTCTTGTCCTGCGCCATCAGCCCGATCAGGCTCTCGGCATCGGGCAGGGGCCCCGGCACGTCGGAGAGGCTTGCCTTGAGGCCGGTCGCGGCGAGATGGGACGCGACCCGATCGGCTTCAGCGGGCTTGCAGAGCCCGAGGGCGGCCGACGTCTCGAAGGCAAGCGCGCAGCCGATCGCCACGGCCTCACCGTGCAGCAGGCGGTCGGAGTAGCCGGTGGCCGCTTCGAGCGCGTGGGCGAAGGTGTGCCCGAGGTTCAGCAGCGCCCGGTCGCCCTGCTCGGTCTCGTCCCGCACCACGATATCGGCCTTCATTTCGCAGGACCGTCGCACGGCGTGGGCGCGCGCCGCAGCCTTGCCTTCGAGCAGCGCGTGGCCGTTCTCCTCAAGCCAGGCGAAGAACGCGGCGTCGCCGAGGAGGCCGTACTTGACCACCTCCGCATATCCTGCGCGGAGCTCGCGGTCGGGCAGGGCCGAGAGCAGGCCGGTGTCGGCGATGACCAGGCTCGGCTGGTGGAAGGCGCCGACCAGGTTCTTGCCCAGGCCCGAGTTGATGCCGGTCTTGCCGCCGACCGAGCTGTCGACCTGCGCGAGCAGCGTGGTCGGCAGCTGAACGAAGCGGACGCCGCGGCGCAGGATCGCGGCGGCGAAACCCGCGAGGTCGCCGATGACGCCGCCGCCGAAGGCCGCCACGACGTCGTCGCGGCCGACCCGCTCGGCGACCAGCCACTCCACGCTGCGCTCGAGCCCGCGCCAGCTCTTGGTGCCCTCGCCGGGTGGCAGGACGAGGGCGCTGGTCGCGATGCCGGCGGCATTGCAGGC
>SKOX01000032.1 GCA_007119835.1 Paracoccaceae bacterium | reverse complement strand
CGACCCGGACCGCACCGGCGCCGCGCGCTGCCGCCTCAGCGCACCGACGGCCACCGCGCCAGATGCGCCTCCTTCGGCCGGCGCACCGTCTTGATCCGCTGCGCGGGCACGGCCAGGCCCGCAGCCCTCCGAGCGGCCGGCAACCCCTCGGCGCGCACCATCGGCCGCTGTTCGTCGATAAGCCACCGCACGCGGATCGCGCTGCCATCCGCATCCTCCATGACGTGCAGCATCCCGCCATAGGCGGCCGCCGCCGCCTCGCCGATACGGCGGGGCAGGCGGATGTCGGTCGTCGTGACGTCGATCCGGTCGAGCATCCTGCGGATCCTGATGATCCGGCTCTGGCAGTCGCTCCGCCTCCGGCGGGCCTCCTCGTGTCGGATCAGGCGCGCGATCTCCTCGGCGTGCAGCCGGACGAAGCTGCCGACGAGCGTCACGACGCCCGCGGGATCGTCGTTGCGGACGCGCAGGCAGGCCGGACAGCGCGTGCGCCGGACCTCCCCCGTCTCTGGCGGCGACACCCACTGCCAGCGCCGCTCGCGCAGGACCGCGCCGCAGGTCCGGCAGACCAACGGCTCCGGTTGCGGCCCCGACGCCGCTCCGCGCTGGCGGTCGTGGAGCGGCTCGCTGGATCCCTGTCCAGCCTGCCGCCTGTCGCTCGGGCTGTTCTTCCTGGTGCTGTTCATGTCGCTCCCGCTGTCTGGATCTTTGCGTCGCGCTGTCCCGGTCCCGACAAGTCCCCGCTTCTTCGCGGCGCGGCGGATGCCTCCGCCGCGCCGCGTGGCCACACCCATTGATGGACACTAGACCCCGCGCGAACGCAGCCCCATGATCCGCGTCAAGAACCGGCCCGTTTTCATGCGGCCGACCGACTCGGCTCCGCCGTCGCCGACGCTTGACCTGGGTCATGGCGCCTGCGGCCCCGACGGAGGCTTCATGGTCGGCAAGACGCCGCGCTTCGCCTGCGCGGCAGAGGGGCAAGACCTGCCATGAGCGACCAGCCGCCCAAGCCGCCGCGCAACGACATCTCGCGCTGGATCTGGCCGATCCTCGCCATCCTGCTCGTCATCGCCGTTTTCGTGGCCTCGCCGCAGCCGCGCGAGGCGCCTCCCGAGACGATCCCCTACAGCGAGCTCAAGGCCCTGATCCGCACCGGCGCCGTCGAGCACGTCGTCCTCGAAGCCGACACCGTCACGGCCCGCCTCGCCGAGCCCGCGCCCGGCGCGCCCGACCGGGTCCGCGCCGTAGCCCCCGCCATTGGCGACCCCGAACTCCTGCCGCTCCTCGAGGCCCAGGGCGTCGAGATCGAGGCCGTCGCCACCCCGGAGCCGAGCGCGCCCTGGCTCTGGCTGCTCCTGCCATGGCTCATCATCATCGGCCTCTACGTCATGCTCAGCCGCGCCTTCTTCGCCGGCGCGGGCGGCGGCATGCCCGGCGGCATGGGCGGCCTCCTCTCCGGCCGCTTCGCCAAGCCCGCCGAGCAGAAGCGCCGCATCACCTTCGTCGATGTCGCCGGCCAGGAGGAGGCCAAGCGCGAGGTCTCCGAACTCGTCGATTTCCTGCGCGAGCCCGAGCGCTTCGACCGCGTCGGCGCCGAGGTTCCGCACGGCGTCCTCTTGATGGGCCCGCCCGGCACCGGCAAGACCCTGCTCGCCCGGGCGCTGGCCGGCGAGGCGGACGTGCCGTTCTTCTCCACCTCCGGCTCGGAGTTCATCGAGGTCTATGTCGGCGTCGGCGCGAGCCGGGTGCGCAAGATGTTCGAGGAGGCCCGAAAGCAGGCCCCCGCCGTCATCTTCATCGACGAGCTCGACAGCATCGGCCGCACCCGCGGCACCGGCCTCGGCGGCGGCCACGACGAGCGCGAGCAGACCCTGAACCAGATTCTCGCCGAGCTCGACGGCTTCGACGGCAAGGCCGCCATCGTCGTCCTCGCCGCCACCAACCGCCCCGACGTGCTCGACCCCGCCCTGCTGCGCCCCGGCCGCTTCGACCGGCACGTCACCCTTTCGCTGCCCGACAAGTCGGCCCGCCGCGCCATCCTCGCCCTCCACGCGAGAAACCTGCCGCTGGCGCCGGCGGCCGATCTCGACCGCCTCGCCGCCGGCACCCCCGGCTTCTCCGGCGCCGACCTCAAGAACCTGCTCAACGAGGCCGCCATCGCCGCCGCCCGCCGCTCCGCGGCCGAGATCGCCCCCGCCGACCTCGAGGAGGCCCGCGACCGCGTGATGATGGGCTCCGTCCGCACCCTCGCCATCCAGCCCGACGAGAGGCACCGGCTCGCCGTCCACGAGGCCGGCCACACGGCGGCCGCCTTCCACATCCCGGGCGTCGACCCGCTCTACAAGGTCACCATCATCCCGCGCGGCCACGCCCTCGGCGGCACCCACATGCTCCCCGAAATCGAGCGCCACACCCTGCCCGAGGACTATCTGAAGGCGCAACTCGTCACGCTGCTCGCCGGCCGTGCCGCCGAGAAGGTGCTGGTCGGCACCGTCAGCTCCGGCGCCGACGACGACATCCGCCGCGCCACCGACATCGCCCGCTCCATGGTCTCCCGCTGGGGCATGGACCCCGAGATCGGCCCCGTCGACCTCCGCGAGAGCGACGACCACCCCTTCCTCGGCCAGCGCATCGCCCAGCCGCGCAGCTTCTCCGACGCCACCGCCGCCCGCGTCGACGCCGCGGTCATCGCCCTCGTCCACCGCGCCGAGGCCGAGGCGATCGCCCTGATCGAGACCCACCGGGAGGCGATCGCGCGCCTCGTTACCCGCCTCGAGGCCGAGGAGACGCTCGACGCCGACACCATCCGCGCCTGCCTCGCGCCCACGGGAAGCGTGACGCCGCTCCCCGTGACGCCACCCCGCCGCCTTTCCGCCGACGAAAGTCAGGACATCGCGCAATGACGGGGGCGACACGCCCGCGCTGCGCCCAAAGACCGGCAACGCTTGACCCGCATCAAGGCTGCAGAAGCGGCAGCGCTCCACTTTCATGATGACAACGCAAGGAGTAGCCACGTGCCCGAACCCGAGATGGCGCCCGCCGAGGCGCAGCCGGACGTGACGACGCCCGCTCCCGACGCCCCCGAGGCGGTTGCTGCCGCCGAAGCGGCGACGCAGACCCCGCAAGGGCCGGAGGACGACGGCAATCGGACCGCGGTGGAGGCCGCCGGCGCCGCACGCCACGCTCGGGCCATGTTGCGGCACGACCCCGACGCGATACGCGGCCTCTTCGAGAGCGGCGCCTACCCCTACAGCTCCAGGATGAGCACGAAGGCCTACGAGCGCCGCAAGGCCCGGCTCCAGGTCGAGCTCCTCAAGGTGCAGGAGTGGGTCAAGGCGAAGAACGAGAAGATCGTGCTGCTCTTCGAGGGTCGCGACGCCGCGGGGAAGGGCGGCACGATCAAGCGCTTCATGGAGCATCTCAACCCGCGCGGCGCCCGCGTCGTCGCGCTGGAGAAGCCGACCGAGCGCGAGCGCACCCAGTGGTATTTCCAGCGCTACGTCGAGCAGCTCCCCGCCGGCGGCGAGATCGTGCTCTTCGACCGCTCCTGGTACAACCGCGCCGGCGTCGAGCGGGTGATGCGCTTCTGCACCCCCAACGACTATCTCGAGTTCATGCGCGAGGCGCCCGAGCTCGAGCGCATGCTGACCCGGAGCGGCATCCGCCTCTTCAAATACTGGTTCTCCGTCACGCGCGAGGAGCAGATGCGCCGCTTCCGCTCGCGCGAGAGCGAGCCGCTCAAGCGCTGGAAGCTCTCGCCGATCGACCGCGAGTCTATGGACAAGTGGGACGATTACACCGAGGCGAAGGAGGCGATGTTCTTCTACACCGACACCGCCGACGCGCCCTGGACCGTGGTGAAGTCCGACGACAAGAAGCGCGCCCGCCTCGAATGCATGACGCACTTCCTTTCGACGCTGCCCTATCCCGGCAAGGACCACCGCGTGGTCGGCCATCCCGACCCGCTGATCGTCGGATTCGGCAAGCACGTCGTGGAGCGCAGCGCGCACATCCTCGGCGCGAGCCTCCACCCGGAGAACCGCCGGGCGACCTGAGCGCGGTAGGATGCCCGGCGAGCGCCCGGACGCAAGGGCCCCGCGCCGCGCGACAGCGCCGCCACCTCCGGCCTGTCAGAAACGCTCGGCATCGCCACGGTCCGCCGCAGACCTGCGCCAGCACCCGCCGGCGCCGCCGCGCCACACCGGCCGGTCGAGACGCGGCGCGAGGGGAGGGGATCGCTGTGGTCGCGCTCGCGAAGCGCGCCCCACGTCCCGACCCCTCCCGGCTCAGTCGCCGGCCTGCCCCGGGTATCCCACCGGCTGCGTGAAGGTCAGGATCTGGTTCTCTCCCAGCGCCATCGCCTCGGCCAGCGCCTCCTTGTCGACGTTGCCGAGCACCACCGTCGCCAGCCCCTCGGACGCGGCGAACAGGTAGACGTTCTGCGACACGTAGGCGGTGTCGACATGGGCGTAGAGATACTGCTGCTCGGCCGGCGCCTCCGGCATGCGCGTCCGGTCCGCGACGTAGATCAGCACGACCGGCGCATCCGCCGGGAAGGGCTGGCGGCCGGTCATCTCGCGCAGGTCGTCCTCGATGTGGCGCGTCAGCGTGTTGGCCTCGGCGTCGTAGAGCCACACCCCGTCCGCCCGCGCGACGTAGATGTCAGTCTCCTTCGACCCGCGCCACGACGGCGCGGTGCGCTCGCCTTCCTCCGGTCGGTTGATGCCGAACCCGGCCCAGAGCAGCGAGGCGAGCACCTCGTCCTCGATCTCCCGGTCGGCGAAGCTGCGCTGCGACTGCCGCTGGCTCAGCGCCTCCATCAACGGCATGCCGCCGTCCATGGCGGGCTCGGGCAGGTCCACCACCTCAGAGGCGCGCCCTTCCTGCGCCAGCGTGCTTGCGCCGAGCGCGAGACCCAGCGCCAGGGCCACCATGCGTCTGCTCATCGGATCGTTTCCCCTTCCATCCTGTCGATGTCCCGAGCGTAAGCCCGGCCTGAAGGCCGCCGACTTGACGCGCATCAAGCCCGGCGGCCTTCAGGCCGGGCCCGTGCCGAGGCGCTCGCCCAGATAGGCCGTCGCCTGCCGCACCGTCGCGATCCGCGGATAATCCGCCTCGGGCACCGCGACGCCGAGCCGCGCATGGAGCGCCGAGACGAGGTTCAGGACGTCCATCGAGTCGAGCTCGAGATCCTCCTGAATATGGTCGTCCGCCCCGATCGCCGCCGCGTCGAGGTCCGGCGCCACCCGCACCAGTTCCTCGACGAAGGCCGCCCTGATCTCGTCCTCTGTCATAGCCCCTCCGGCTCCTGCAGCAGCCGCTCTACCTCGGCGAGGAAGCGTGCGCCGCGCCGCCCGTCGCTCACCCGATGGTCGGCGGCGAGGCTCGCGGTCACGACCGTGCGCACCCCGACGGCGTCGCACATCACCCAGGGCCGCCGCACCGGCGCGCCGAAGCCCACGAGCGCGACCTGCGGCGGGTAGATCACGCCGAAGAGCGCCTCAGCGCCGGTCTCGCCCATGCTCGACACGGTGATCGTGCCCTCGGTCATCTCCGAGCTCCTCAGCCGCCCCGCCCGCGCCCGCGCGACGACGTCGCGCATCGCCGCCATCAGGTCGTCGAGCTCGAGGGCGTGGGCGTCCCGGATCGCCGGCGCGATCAGCCCGCCGCCCCGCAGCGCCACGGCGATGCCGGCATGGACGGCATCCGAGGGCCGGAACCCGTCGCCGTCGTGATGGCCGTTCACCTCCGGCACCGCCTGCGCGGCGCGCGCTGTTGCCTTGACCAGCAGCGCCCCCATCAGGATGCGCCGCTCCGGCTGCCGCTCCGCATTGGTCGCGGCGAGCCAGTCGGCGGCAGGCTGCAGGTCGAGGGTGTGGGCAAGGTAGTAATGCGGGATCTCGCGCTTCGACCGCGCCATGGCGGCGGCTATGGCGACCCGCATCGCCTCGAGGTCGAGCCCCGGCCTGCCCGCCCGCCGCGGCGCGGGCGCGGCCGGAGCCTCTGGCCCCGGCGGCT
>SKOX01000315.1 GCA_007119835.1 Paracoccaceae bacterium | reverse complement strand
GGCGGGCCCGTCCAGAGACAGCGGGAGACGCGACATGCAGAACTACAGGCACAAGCTCACGGTATTCCTTCTCGTCGGCAGCGCCTTCGGCCTCGCCGCCTGCGGCGAGACGCGGGAGCAGCGGGTGGCCACCGGCGCCCTCGGCGGCGCCGTCGCCGGCGAAGTCGTCGCCGACGAGCCGCTGGGCGGTGCCGCGCTCGGCGGCCTCGCCGGGGCGATCCGCTGAGGCGGACGCCACCACCGGCCGTCTGACCGGCAGATGCCATAAGCGGTCAGCCCACCGGCAGACGTCATCATCACCGGCCATCCGGCCGGTCTCACGGGGACGGGGGCGAAGCGCGGGCTTCGCAGACCCGTCCCCGTCCTGTTTCCGGGGGAGCACGCAATGAGACGAGGTCTCGCCATCGCCGCACTCGCGGCACCGCTCGCGCTCGCGGGCTGTGCCGACCATCAGGCGCCACCGCCCGGCCCGGTCGGGGTCGCGGCCGAGGACTTCCCGCCGCAGAGGGTCTCGCCCGAGGGCATGCTGGGCGCTGCCGAGGTCGGCGTGGACGACCTCGCCGATCCCGAGCTCGAGACCCTCGGCGATCCTTTCGTGCCCTGACCGGGCCTGCGCCGGCCCTGCTTCCGCCGCCACAACAACGGCCACAACAACGGGACGTGAGATGTTCGACAAGATCCTGATCGCCAACCGCGGGGAGATCGCCTGCCGCGTCATCAAGACGGCCCGGCGCCTCGGCATCAAGACCGTCGCGGTCTATTCCGACGCCGACGCCCGCGCGCTGCACGCCCGGATGGCCGACGAGGCGGTTCATATCGGCCCGCCCCCCGTGAACCAGTCCTACATCGTGATCGACAGGATCCTCGAGGCGATCCGGGCGACCGGCGCCCAGGCGGTGCATCCCGGCTACGGCTTCCTGTCGGAGCGCGCCGACTTCGCCGAGGCGCTGGCAGCCGAGGGCGTCGCCTTCATCGGCCCGCCGGCCTCGGCGATCCGGGCGATGGGCGACAAGATCACCTCGAAGAAGCTCGCCGCCGAGGCCCGCGTCTCGACGGTGCCGGGCTACATGGGCCTGATCGACGACGCAGGCCACGCGGTGAAGATCGCCCGCGAGATCGGCTATCCGGTGATGATCAAGGCGAGCGCGGGCGGCGGCGGCAAGGGCATGCGCATCGCCTGGAACGACGACGAGGCCGCCGAGGGCTTCGCGCGCTCGAAGTCCGAGGCGGCGTCCTCCTTCGGCGACGACCGCATCTTCATCGAGAAGTTCGTCACCTCGCCGCGGCACATCGAGATCCAGGTGCTCGGCGACGCCCACGGCAACTGCATCCATCTCGGCGAGCGCGAGTGCTCGATCCAGCGGCGGAACCAGAAGGTCATCGAGGAGGCGCCCTCGCCCTTCCTCGACGCCGAGACCCGCGCCGCGATGGGCGCCCAGGCCGTCGCGCTGTCGCGCGCCGTGGGCTACACCAGCGCCGGCACGGTCGAGTTCATCGTCGATGCCGCGCGCAACTTCTACTTCCTCGAGATGAACACCCGGCTGCAGGTCGAGCATCCCGTGACCGAGCTCGTCACCGGCATCGACCTCGTGGAGCAGATGATCCGCGTCGCTGCCGGCGAGAAGCTCGCGATCCGCCAGGAGGACGTCCGCCTCGAGGGCTGGGCGATCGAGAGCCGCCTCTACGCCGAGGATCCCTACCGCAGCTTCCTGCCCTCGATCGGCCGGCTCACCCGCTACCGCCCGCCCGAGGAGAAGACCACTGAGACCCACGCCGTCCGCAACGACACCGGCGTGTTCGAGGGCGGCGAGATCTCGATGTTCTACGACCCGATGATCGCCAAGCTCTGCACCTGGGGGCCCGACCGCGCCGCGGCGATCGAGGGGATGCGGACCGCGCTCGACGCCTTCGAGGTCGAGGGCATCGGCCACAACCTGCCGTTCCTTGCCGCGGTGATGGATCACCCGCGCTTCGTCTCGGGCGAGATCACCACGGGCTTCATCGCCGAGGAATATCCCGACGGCTTCGCCGGCGCCGCGATCGACCGGGCCGGGCTGATGCGGCTGGCGGCGCTCGCCGCGCACCTGCACCTCGAGCGCGAGCGGCGGGCGGCGGCGATCTCGGGCAGCATGCGCAACCACCCGCGCGAGCCCGGCGCCGACTGGGTCGTCTCGATCGGCGGGCAGGAATGGACGGCCAGCGTCGAGCGCAACGGCAGGGGTACGGCGGTGCGGATCGGGCAGGACCGGTTCGACGTGGCCGCCGACTGGCGGCCCGGGGACACGCTGGCGCGGGCCGAGATCGGCGGCGAGGCCATGATCGTCAAGGTGAACCCGATGACGGCGGGCTTCCGGCTGCGCTGGCGCGGCGCCGACCTGCGCGTGCGGGTGCTCTCGCCGCGCCATGCCGAGCTCGCCGCGCGGCTGCCCGAGAAGGCGCCGCCCGACACCGCGAAGCTCCTGCTCTGCCCGATGCCTGGGCTGGTGGTGCGGATCGACGTGGCCGAGGGCGACGAGGTCTACGACGGCCAGGCGCTCTGCATGGTCGAGGCGATGAAGATGGAGAACGTCCTCAGGGCCGAGCGCAAGGGCGTGGTCGCGAAGGTCCACGCCAAGCCGGGCGAGAGCCTGGCGGTCGACGACGTGATCATGGAGTTCGAATGACCCGCGCCGCGGCCCTTACCCGCGCCCGATCTCCTGCCGGCGCGATGCCGGCAGATGCCCATACGCGATCCATACGCTTTCCATACGGTTTCCATACCGGGGGGGGCGAGCGTGCGGAGGCGCCTGACCCGCCCTCTTCCGTCGCTCGCCGCTACGGCCTGCGCGAGCCGATCTCCTGCCGGCGCGACGGCAGCCGGTCGATCAGGTTCAGGAGCTCCCGCGCCGAGGTCGGCGCCGGCCGGCGCTGCACGACGGTCCCGTCGGTGTCGATCAGCACGAGGGTGAAGTCCCGCGGCCGGAGCTGCTGGCGGAGCGGACCCTGCTCGCCCGGCTGCGTGTCGGTCAGCACGACGACGCGGCGATCCTCGAGCTCTTCCTCCCGCTCCTCAAGCATCTGCAACTGCTGGAGGAAGCGCGGGTCGTTGGGGCTGTCGGCGAAGACCACGACCGGGCGCGCCACCCAGCGCAGCTCCTCGAGCGTCGGCTGCTCGTCCTCGATTTCGGCCTGTTCCTGCACGGCCACAACGGGCATGCGGATCTCCTCGGCGAAAGCGGGGGGCGCGACGATGGACATGGCTAGGATGGTTGCGATCACTACAGGTGGCATTGGGTCCCCCTTCGCCATGCAACATAGCCGCTGGATGCCGGGATGCGAGAGGCGTTCTGGTAACTTATCGGACATTTTGAGGCGCCTGCGAGCTCCAGCAGACCTGAGGAGGTGAAGCCATGAGCACGGACGATCGCGCGAAATGGGAGGCGCTCGCCGCGCGCGAGCTGAAGGGCCGCAGCGCCGAGGATCTCGTCTGGCAGACGCCCGAGGGGATCGCCATCCGTCCGCTCTACACCGGGGACGATCTCGCCGACGTCGGCCATCTCGGCTCGCTGCCGGGGCTCGCCCCCTTCGTCCGCGGCCCGCGGGCGACGATGTACGCCGGCCGGCCCTGGACGATCCGCCAGTATGCCGGCTTCTCCACCGCCGAGGAGTCGAACCGCTTCTACCGCAAGGCGCTCGAGGCCGGGCAGAAGGGCCTCTCGGTCGCCTTCGACCTCGCCACCCACCGCGGCTACGACAGCGACCATCCCCGCGTCGTCGGCGACGTCGGCAAGGCGGGCGTCGCGATCGACTCGGTCGAGGACATGAAGCTCCTCTTCGACGGCATCCCCTTGAACGAGATGTCGGTCTCCATGACGATGAACGGCGCGGTGATCCCGGTGCTGGCGAGCTTCATCGTCGCGGGCGAGGAGCAGGGCGCCGAGCGCCGGCAACTCTCGGGGACCATCCAGAACGACATCCTCAAGGAGTTCATGGTCCGCAACACCTACATCTATCCGCCGGAGCCGAGCATGCGGATCGTCGCCGACATCATCGGCTACACCGCCGCCGAGATGCCGCGGTTCAACTCGATCTCGATCTCCGGCTACCACATGCAGGAGGCGGGCTCGACGCTGGTGCAGGAACTCGCCTTCACGCTGGCCGACGGCATGGAGTACGTCCGCGCCGCGATGGCCCGCGGCCTCGGCGTCGACGCCTTCGCGCCGCGGCTGTCGTTCTTCTTCGCGATCGGCATGAACTTCTTCATGGAGGCGGCGAAGCTGCGCGCGGCGCGGCTGCTGTGGCACCGGATCATGGCCGACTTCGGCGCAAGCAAGCCGGAATCCCTCATGCTCCGCACCCACTGCCAGACGAGCGGCGTCAGCCTCCAGGAGCAGGATCCCTACAACAACGTCGTCCGCACCGCCTACGAGGCGCTGTCGGCGGTCCTCGGCGGCACCCAGTCGCTGCACACCAACTCGTTCGACGAGGCGATGGCGCTCCCCACCGAGACCTCCGCCCGGATCGCGCGCAACACCCAGCTCATCCTCGCCCACGAGACCGGCGTGACCAACGTGATCGACCCGCTCGCGGGCTCCTATTACGTCGAGAAGCTGACCCACGACCTCGCCGAGGAGGCGTGGAAGCTCATCGAGGAGGTCGAGGCGATGGGCGGCATGACCAAGGCGGTCGCGTCGGGCATGCCGAAGCTCCGCATCGAGGAGGCCGCCGCGCGCCGGCAGGCCCGGGTCGACCGCGGCGAGGAGGTGATCGTCGGCGTCAACAAGTATCGCCCGGCTAATCCCGAGCATGTCGATATCCTCAACATCGATAACGAGAAGGTCCGCGAGGGCCAGGTCGCGCGGCTCGCGCGCCTGCGCGAGACACGCGATCCCGCGGCCTGCGAGGGCGCCCTCGCGGCGCTTGAGCAGGTCGCGCGCTCGGACGGGAATCTCCTGGCCGCGGCGGTCGAGGCGGCGCGGGCCAGGGCGACGGTCGGGGAGATGTCGATGGCGATGGAGAAGGTCTTCGGGCGGCACCGGGCCGAGGTGAAGACGCTGGCCGGCGTCTACGGCGCGGCCTACGCGGGCGACGCCGACTTCGCGGCGATCCAGGCCGAGGTCGAGCGCTTCGCCGAGGAGGAGGGCCGCCGGCCGCGGATGCTGGTGGTCAAGCTCGGCCAGGACGGCCACGATCGCGGCGCCAAGGTGATCGCGACGGCCTTCGCCGACATCGGCTTCGACGTCGACGTCGGCCCGCTCTTCCAGACGCCCGAGGAGGCGGCGCAGGACGCGATCGACAACGACGTGCACGTGATCGGCATCTCGTCCCAGGCAGCCGGGCACAAGACGCTGGCGCCGCAGCTCGTCGAGGCGCTGCGCGCGCGCGACGCGGGCGACATCATGGTGATCTGCGGCGGGGTCATCCCGAGCCAGGACTACGCGTTCCTGAAGAAGGCGGGGGTCAAGGCGATCTTCGGCCCAGGGACGAACATCCCCGAGGCGGCGCGCGGCATCCTCGACCTGATCCGGGCCGAGCGGAAGGCGCTGGCCGGCTGACATGCGCCAGCCGATCCCCGTCTTCGTGATCAACCTCGACCGGCGGCCCGACCGCCGGGACTTCATGGCGTCCCAGCTCGACGCGATGGGCGTCGCCTGGGAGCGGGTGCCGGCGATCGACGCGGCGGCCGTGAGCGACGCGGAACTTGCCCGGGACGTCGCGCTCGAGGGTCACGTCATCCGGATGGGACGGGGAAGCCAGGCCTGCGCGGCGACGACGCTCGCGCTCTTCCGCCGCATCGCGGCGGGCGAGGCGCCCGCGGCCGTCGTCGTCCAGGACGACACCGAGCTCAGCCCCGACCTGGCGGCCTTCGTCGCCGATCCCGGCTGGATCCCCGACGGCGTCGGCATCGTGCAGTTCGAGAAGTGGAGCGCGCGGGCGTCGACCAAGCTCCTCGGGCCGGCGCTCGGCGAGGCGCCGGTCGCGGGCCGCACCATCCGGCGGCTGCATTCGCGCACCGGCGGGGCAGGGTGCTTCCTTGTCACCCGTGCGGCGGCGGCGCGACTCGCCGAGGCCGC
>SKOX01000250.1 GCA_007119835.1 Paracoccaceae bacterium | reverse complement strand
GAGGCGGTGCTCGCGTATCTCGACGAGGTCGATCCCGAGGCGGCGGCGGTCGCCCGCGAGCGCTACGGCTGCCTGACGCCGTGGCAGAACGACCCGGCGACCTACGGCCGCGCCGTGCTGACCGAGGGCTACGCCAAGTGCGAGAAGCTGGTGGTCGAGCAGTGCCGCGAGCTGCTGGAGCGCCGGCTGGATTATGTCGCGCAGGACGGGGAGAGCTTCCTCGACGCCGCCCAGAACGCCCGGCTGATCGCCTCGGCCGAACGCTACTACCGCATCATGTATTACGGCGGCCCGGACTCGTGGAACCTGCGCGACACGCACATGTTCGAGACCCTGGAGAACCTGCTGGAGGCGCGCGGGCCGGACGCGAAGGCCGTCGTCTGGGCGCACAACTCGCATATCGGCGACGCGCGGTTCACCGGCATGGGCGCGCGGCGCGGCGAGCTGAACATCGGCCAGCTCTGCCGCGAGCGGTTCGGCGCGGACGCCGCCCTGATCGGCTTCGGCACCCATACCGGCACGGTGGCCGCCGCGACCGACTGGGGCGGCGAGATGGAGGTGAAGCGGGTCCGGCCGTCGCGGGCCGACAGCTACGAGCGCCTGTGCCACGACGCCGGCGTCCCGCGCTTCCTGCTCGACCTGCGGGCCGGCGGGCACGAGGCGGTCCGCCGCGGCCTCCTCGAGCCGCGTCTCGAGCGGTTCATCGGGGTGATCTACCGGCCGGAGAGCGAGCTCCAGAGCCACTATTCGGAGGCCGTGCTGCCCCGGCAGTTCGACGTCTGGGTGTGGTTCGACGAGACGGAGGCGGTGACCCCGCTCGGCCCGGAGCACGTGAAGCCGGGGGCGCCCGACACCTATCCGTTCGGGCTCTGAGCGCCGCGAGGCCTGCGATTGCACGCCCTGTGGGGCCGCGGCTCTGCCGCAGGGAAACCAGTCCGGCCGATTGGTGTTCCTCACCTCCCGGCACGGGGCGCCGCGGCGTCCCGGGCTCCTGCAGTTAAGGCGGTACATGCGAATACCCGTTGGCCTGGAGGCGGCGCGGCTTGTCGCGGCTTACGAAGAGGGCGGCGGTCGCGGCCTCGTCTACCTTGCGCGCGACGAGCGCAGGGCGGAGGCGATCGCAGCCTTTCTGGCCGGTGCGGCGCCGCGCGGCGTGCCGGTTCTGGTGTTCCCGCCGTGGGACTGCCTGCCCTACGACACGGCCTCGCCGTCGAGGGCGGCGATGGGGCGGCGGATGAACGTGCTGCGCCTGCTCGCCGAAGACGGCGACGCGGCGCCTGTCGTGGTGACCACGCCCGAGGCCGCGATCCAGCGCGTGCCGCCGCCAGAGGCGGCCGAGCCCTTCGCGTTCCGGGTCGCGGCACGGCTCGACCTCGACGCGCTCGAGGATTTCTGCGCGCGTCGCGGCTACGCCGCCGACGAGCGGGTGGACGAGCCGGGCGAGGTCGCGGTCCGCGGCGAGGTCGTCGACATCTTTCCGGGGGCCTGCCGCTGGCCCTACCGGATCGAGCTCGACGAGGACGGCTGCGTCGTCTCGATCCGCTGTTTCGATCCGGTGACGCAGCGCTCCATCGAGGAGGCCGAAACGCTCACGGTGGACCCGGTGACGGAGCTGCTTCCCGAGGCGGGGACGGAGCCGAGCGGGGCGCATCGTCTCGCGCAGGCATGGCCGCGGCTCGCGACGCTCTTCGACTACGTCCCGCAGGCGCGGGTTCTCGAAGCACCCGACGGGGCGCAGGCACGAGAGCGGGCCTGGCGGCTCGTGCAGGAGGCCTGGCAGGACCGGCAGGAGGCGCCGGGCGGCGAAGGCGCGGTCTCGCGGCCCGAGGACCTCTACCTGACCCCGGAGGCCTGGCAGGCGGCGGCCGGGCAGGCCGAGGGTCTCGGGCTCGACGGCGGAGAGGCCGTTCCCGCTTTCGCCTCGGAGCGGCGGGGCCGGGCGGCCTTCCTGCGCTTTCTGGAGGCGCAGGAGGAAGAAGGACGGCGTGTCGTGCTCGCCGCGCCGTCAGAGGCGGTGCTGAAGCGGCTTGAGCAGCGGCTGCGGCTGGACGGCGAACGGCAAACGCTTCGGGCCGCATCGCTCGCGGAGGCAAGGCAGGCCGACAGCGGGCTCATCCCGGCGATCGTCGCGCCGCTCGAGACCGGCCTCGTCGACCGGGAAGCGGGTCTCGCGGTGGTGACGGCGGCGGACATCCTCGGAAGCCGTGCCGCGGTTGCGGAAGAGGAAAGAACCGCTGGCGGCCGGTGGCAGGCAGAGGCCTCCGACTTCCACCTCTCGGACATCGTGGTCCATCTCGATCACGGCGTCGGCGCGCTCCGGGGGATCGAGCCCCTCGACGGGGACGGGCTGCCCGGGGAGGCGATCCGCATCGCCTATGCCGACGACGGGGTGCTGCTCGCGCCCGAGGCGGAGGCGGGCAAGCTCTGGCGCTACGGCTCGGCGGAGACCGACGTGCGGCTTGACCGGATCGGCGCGCCCGCGTGGGAGAAGCGCCGGGCGAAGATCGCGGCCGGGCTCGCCGCGACGGCGCGGGCGCTGGTCGAGGCGGCCGAGGCGCGCCGCAGGCGGAGGGCGCGACCGATCCGCATCGACGACAGGCGCCACGCGCGCTTTGTGGAGCGCTTCCCGTATCCCCTGACGGCGGGGCAGCGCAGCGCGGCGGAGGCGGTTCTGGCCGATCTGGCAACCGGGACGCCGATGCATCGGCTCGTGGTCGGCGACGTCGGCTTCGGCAAGACGGAGGTGGCGCTCCGGGCTGCGGCGGCCGCGGCCTTCGCCGGCGCGCAGGTGGCGGTGATCGCGCCGACGACGGTGCTCGCCCGGCAGCATCAACGGACCTTCGTCCGGCGCTTCGCCGGGTTCGACGTCGAGGTGGCGCATCTTTCCCGCCTGGTGCCCGCGGGGGAGGCGCGGCGGGTGCGGCAGGGGCTGGCCGATGGCAGCATCGGTGTGGTGGTGGGAACCCATGCCCTGCTGGGCAGGGGCGTCGGCTTCGACCGGCTCGGGCTTCTGGTGATCGACGAGGAGCAGCGCTTCGGGGCGCAGCACAAGCGGCGGATGCGAAGCCTCGGGGAGAACGCCCACGTGCTGACCATGACGGCGACGCCGATCCCGCGGACGCTGCAGGGGGCGCTGGTCGGCGTGCAGGATCTCAGCGTCATCGAGACGCCGCCGCTCCGCCGCCGGCCGATCCGGACGCTGGTCGGCGCCTTCTCGGAAGCGAGCCTGCGCCAGGCGCTCCTGCGCGAGCGGCGGCGCGGCGGGCAGAGCTTCGTCGTGGTGCCGCGGGTCGAGGCCTTGGCGGGGATGGCCGAGACGCTCCGGGGGCTTCTGCCCGACCTGACGCTCCGCATAGCCCACGGCCAGATGAAGCCGCGCGACGTCGACGAGGCGATGGTGGGCTTCGCCGCCGGCCACGGCGACGTCCTGCTCGCGACGAGCATAATCGAGAGCGGCCTCGACGTGCCGCGGGCCAACACCATGGTGGTGCTGCGGCCGGACCTGTTCGGGCTGGCGCAGCTGCATCAGTTGCGCGGGCGGGTGGGGCGCGGCCATCTGCAGGCGCGCTGCCACCTGATGACGGATCCGGACGCGCCGCTGTCCGACGAGGCGCGGCGCCGGCTCGGAACGCTTCAGGCGCTCGATCAGCTCGGGGCGGGCATGGCGATCGCGATGCACGACATCGACCAGCGTGGCGCGGGCGAACTATTCGGCGAGCGGCAGGCGGGGCATGTCCGGCTGATCGGCCTCGGTCTCTACCAGGACCTGCTCGCGGCGGCGGTGCGGGCGGCGCGGGGCGAGCCCGACGAGCCCGACGAGGTGGTGCTTCAGGGCCTGGCGCCGGCGATGATCCCGGAGGCATACGTCCCGGAGCCGATCGTCCGGATCAACCTCTACCACCGGATCGCGCGCACCCGGAGCACGGAGGACGTGGATGCGCTCTGGGACGAGATCGCGGACCGCTTCGGCCCGCTGCCCGCGGCGGTCGAGCGCCTCCTCGTGCTGGCGACGATCCGCGCCGTGGCGCGCGGGATCGGGGTGACGCGCCTGGCCGCAGGATCCCAGGGTGTGTCGCTGAGCTTTCGCCCGGACCTCGATGTGGAGGCCGAGTTCGGAAGCGTTCTGCGCCACGCCGGGGAGGCGCTGGACTGGAACGGCGAGCGGCTCCTGCACGCCGTGCCCGCCCCGGAAGCGGAGAAGCGGCCGTATCTGGTGCTCGACCTGCTTCGCCGCCTGTCCTGAGCCGGCGAATGCCGCGGATGTCGCCGGGACATTGTTGGGGCGCGGCTATCCGCTGCACCGCGTTCTTCCTCGCCACGAAACGAAAGCCGCATCTTCGCGGTGACGGATTGATCGAGGTCACGGCGCGCCGGCGGAAACGCGGCGAGGACGGGCGCGCGCCGAAACATCCATCCAGCCGAAAACCCCGAGACGCCCGATGCCAAGCCTCCTGCCGATCCTGCTCGTGCTCATCGCGGCGCTCGCGCCCTCTCTGGCGCAGGCGCAGGAGGCTGCGGCGCCGCCTCCGGCTCCGCTGGCCGAGCCGGCCGCCGCCGGACAGGCGCCGGCCGCGGCCGATCCGGCACAGCTCGAGGCGCTGCTCGACGGCGTCGTCCTCGCCCTGCAGCACGAGCACAGGCTGCCGGGGCTCGTCGTCTCCGTGGTCCGCGACGACGCGCTCATCGTCGCGAAGGGCTACGGCCTCGCCGACATCGCCCAAGGCCGGCCGGCCGATCCCGAGGCGTCGTTCTTCCGCATCGGTTCGGTCTCGAAGACCTTCACCTGGACCGCGGTGATGATGCTGGCCGATCGCGGCCTCATCGACCCCGACGCGGACGTGAACACCTACCTTCGCGACGTCGAGGTCGCCGAGGCCTTCGACGCCCCGGTGACGCTGCGCGACCTCATGCACCACCGTGCCGGCTTCGAGGATTCGTTCCGGGTCTTCACGGTGCCGGACGACGACCCGCGCCCGCTCGCCGCGCTCCTCGCCGAGCACCAGCCGGCGCGTGTCTTGCCGCCCGGCGCGCGGACGTCCTACTCGAACTGGGGCACGGCGCTGGCGGCACAGGTCGTCGAGGACGTGAGCGGCATCTCCTTCGGCGACTTCCTGCAGGCGGAGATCCTCGACCCGCTGGGCATGACCGACACGATCTGGACGCCGCCCGCCGCCATGGAGCCCGGGCAGAGAGAGCGCCTTGCGACCGGCTACCGGCCTGCCCGAGGCGGGCTGGAGATCCAGGAATACCTTCAGCTCGGGGCCTACTGGCCGGCCGGCGGCATGGCCTCGACCGCCACCGACATGGCGCGCTGGATGCGCTTCCACCTGAACGGCGGCGAGATCGACGGCGTCCGCCTGCTCGGGCCCGGCACCCATGCCACGATGCTGACCCGGGCCTATGACGACCGACCGCAGGCGGCCGACATCGCGCACGGCTTCCAGGACCGCATTTACCGCAACACCCGCGCCTTAGGCCACAGCGGCGGCACCGCCAGCTTCCTCACCAACATGGTCCTGGTGCCGGAGCTCGACCTCGGCGTCTTTCTCTCCCAGAACAGCGCGCAGGATCTCGAGCCGATCGTGCAGATCCCCGACCGGATCATCGACCGGCACCTCGGCCTCGCCTACCGTCCCGACCTGGCCGCGGAGGGCGACACCGCGCCGCTTGCCGAGCTCGCCGGCACGTACCTTAACAACCGCCGCGTCTTCACCACCTTCTCCGCCATCCTCGGCACCGCCGGCGTCGGCACCGTCACCCCGGTCTCCTCAGAGACCCTCACCGTCACGACGCAGTTCGAGAGCGCGCTCTTCCGCCGCGTGCCCGAGGCGGGCGACACCTTCGAGAGCGCGACCGGCGCCCGCATCGCCTTCCTGCGCGACGAGGCGGGCGCTGTCGTGGCCTTCACCGACGACATGAGCATACACACATACGAGCGCGTCGGCCTGCTCGCCACGCCGACGACGCTGATCGGCGCGCTCGCCGCGGCCGCGCTCTTCTCGGTCACCACCCTCCTCGGGGCATGGAAGCGCCGCGGCACCGCCGAGCGCCCGCCCGGCTGGCGGCCCCGCGCCCT
>SKOX01000502.1 GCA_007119835.1 Paracoccaceae bacterium | reverse complement strand
CGGCGCCAGCGCCGTCCCGTCGCCTTGCCGCTGCCGTTGAGATAGGTCGCTCCCGACGTCGCGCCGAGGCCGAGGCCGGTCTCCGCCCGCCGCGCCAGGATCCGGCCGCCGAGGCGGGATCCTTCCATGACATAGACCGCGCCGAGCGCCGCTGCCGGGGTCCGGATGTCGATGTCGAGCCTGTCGCAGTCTGCACCCGCGCCGAGTTCTGCCAGGTCGGCGCGCAGGCGCGCGACGTCGGTGGCGAGGCCAGCCGTGAGCGACGGCGGCAGATAGGCCGTGGCCGCGCGATGGACCGCTTCGATCACCGACAGGTTGGCGCGCAGCACCCGGAGGTAGCTCGGCAGGTCGCGGAACGGCCGGTCGCCGATCAGCGCCTCGGCCCGGACGTGAAGGTCCCGCGTCTCGTGGCGCAGAACCGAGCGCGCGCAGAATTCCTCCGCAGGGTCTGCAATCCCGGCGTGTTCGCTTTCCGGATGCCGTAGCCCGCGCTGCAATGCCTTCTCCTCAGGGGGCTTTTCTCGTCCGCAGGCGCGCACGATGCGCCGCGAGCGCGCGCGCGTCAACCGCCGGAGATGCCCGCGCCGGCCATGCGCGACGCCGCGCTGCGCATGGCCGGGACGACAGAAGACTGCTGCCGGGTCCTTCCCCGACCGCTCATGGCCGCAGGACGCCGGTGGCCATCTTGCGCGCGTCCAGCACCGCCCGCACCCAGTCCCGTGGCCGCTCATGGGGCATGTTGTGTCCGGTGTCCGCGAAGATCCGGTGCTCGTGCGGTCCGGTGAACTTGGCGGCATGGTGCGCCGTGCCGACGTTCACCCCGTCCGCATCGCCGTCGACGCTGATCGTCGGCACGGCGATCGGCGGCTGCGCGACCAGCCGGGTCTCGATATGCGCGACCGCCGGATCGCCCGGAACCAGCCCGAAACGGTGCCGGTAGGAGTGGATCACGACATCGACGAAGTCGGGATTGTCGAAGGCCGCAGCCGACCGCGCGAAGGTGGCGTCTTCGAAGGCCCATGTGGGCGACCACATCCGCCAGAGCAGCCGGGCGATGCCGCGCCGATCCTGCGCCAGGCCGCGCCGGCCGCGCTCGGAGTGTAAGTAGTACTGGTACCACAGCGCGGCTTCCTCCGCGGGGCCGAGCGGCTCCCACGACCGCGCGATGTTCTGGATGTTGTAGGAATTGCCCGAGACGAGCGCCATGACCCGCTCGGGCCAGAGTGCGGCGACGACGCAGGCCGCCCGCCCGCCCCAGTCATAGCCGCCGAGGACGGCGCGATCGATGCTGAGCGCGTTCATCAGCGCGACCAGATCGGCGCCGAGCGCCGCCTGCTCGCCGGACCGCGGCGTGTCGGGCGACAGGAAACGCGTCGGCCCGTAGCCACGCAGGTAGGGGACGATGACCCGCGCGCCCGCCTCCGCGAGCATGCGGGCCGCGTCCGTGTAAGCATGGACGTCGTATGGAAAGCCGTGCCCCATGATGCAGGGCCAGCCGTCGGCCGGACCCTGCGCCAGATAGGCGATCTCCAGAACGCCCGCTTCTACCTTCGACAGTTCCAATCGGCCGCTCCCTTGCCCGGCACGCCGATGCTGCTGACTGGGGCGCGCCGAGGCAAGAGCCGATCCTCGCCGCTGCCACGGCCCGAGCGCCGGATGGTCAGCCTGTACCCACGGGCGCACCGAGGGCGCGTGGGAGGTTCCGCCGCCGGCGACGCCGTGGGCGGCACAGCGACACGGCAAAACGGTCAGGCCGCTCGAAAGCGGCCCGAACAGCACCCGGAATTTTTCTGGAATTGATTGGAGCGGGCGATGAGATTCGAACTCACGACCCTTACCTTGGCAAGGTAATGCTCTACCCCTGAGCTACGCCCGCATCCTGGAGCGGGTCTATATCGGGCGGCTCGGCGGGTGGCAAGGGGCAATCCGGCGGCGCTCACGGGAAGCAGCGGGGTCTCGGGCCGCGTCGGATTGCGCGTGCCGGGGCTTTCGGCTAAGGCCGGCTGAAGAAGGGGATTCCGCGGATGGACAGGGTCTTCAGGGTCGTCATCCTCGGCGCGAGCGGCTACACCGGGGCCGAGCTCGTGCGGCTGATCGCGACCCACCCGCGGATGGAGATCGCCGGCCTTGCCGCCGACCGCAAGGCCGGGCAGCGCATGGGCGCGGTCTTCCCGCATCTGCGCCATCTCGAGCTGCCGGTGCTGACGACGATCCCGGGGCTCGATCTCGCCGGCGTCGACCTCGCCTTCTGCGCGCTGCCGCACGCAACCAGCCAGGAGGTGATCGCCGGCCTGCCGCGGGATCTCAGGATCGTCGACCTCTCCGCCGATTTCCGGCTGCGCGACCCGGCGGCCTACGCCCGGTGGTACGGCCACGAGCACCGGGCGCTCGAGCTGCAGGCCGAGGCGGTCTACGGGCTGACCGAGTTCTACCGCGAGGAGATCAGGTCGGCGCGGCTGGTCGCGGGAACGGGATGCAACGCGGCGACCGGGCTCTACGCCATCGTGCCGCTGCTCCGCGCCGGGGTGATCGACCCGGACGAGATCGTGATCGACCTCGCGACCGGCATCTCCGGCGCCGGGCGCGGTCCGAAGGAGGAGATGCTGCACGCCGAGACCTCCGAGGGGATCCACGCCTACAACGTGGCGCGGCACCGGCATCTCGCGGAGTTCGACCAGGAATTCACCCGTGCGGCCGGGCGGCCCGTCGAAGTGACGTTCACGCCGCACCTCGCGCCGATGAACCGCGGCATCCTGGTCACGGCCTATGTCCGGGGCGAGGCGGCGGCGGTCCATGCGGCGCTCGCCGAGGCCTATGCCCGCGAGCCGTTCCTCGTGGTGCTGCCCTACGGCGAAAGCCCGGCGACGCGGCACGTGCGCGGCTCGAACTACGTCCACCTCGGCGTGGTGGCCGACCGGCGGCCGGGGCGGGCGATGGTGTTCGCGGCGCTCGACAACCTCGTGAAGGGCTCCTCGGGGCAGGCGCTGCAGAACGCGAACCTGATGCTCGGCCTGCCGGAGACGATGGGCCTCGAGGCGGCGCCGCTCTTCCCGTGAGCGTCGCCGCGATCAGCCAGCCGCGCATCGCCTGGCGGGTCGCCAAGGAGGCGGTCGAGGGCTTCTGGCGCAACGACGGCTCGGCGATCGCGGGCTACATAGCCTTCACCGGGCTGCTCGCGATCTTCCCGTTCCTGATCTTCGTCACGATGCTCTTCGGCACGCTGATCGGCGAGGACCGGGTCGAGGATCTCACGCAGGCGCTCTTCGAGATCGTGCCGCACGATGTCGCGACGACCGTCGAGCCGGTGGTCGAGGAGGTGGTCGAGGGCGCCAGCGAGCGCGTCCTGACCTTCGCCGCGATCTTCGCGATCTACGTCGCTTCGAACGCGGTCGAATCGTTTCGGGTGGCCTTCGACCGGGCCTACCGGGTGATCGACCCGCGCAGCTTCGTCGTCGCGCGGGTGATCGCGGTGGGCTTCGTCTTCCTGGGCGCGATCGTCGCGGTGCTGCTCGGCGCCTCGATCCTGCTCACGCCGCTGATCATCCGGGTGGTGGAGGGATTCGGCATCCCCGTGCCAGGCATCGTCTCCTACCTCGCCAACGGCTTCGGCCTCGTGGTCTTCACCGGCTTCGTCTATCTCCTGCATCGGGCGATGCCGGGGAAGTCGATGGCCGGCAAGCTGCTCTGGCCGGGCGTGCTCTTCACCACCGTGGTGTGGCTTGTCGCCGCGGTCGGCTTCTCGCTCTATCTCGCCTACACGCCCACCTACACCGTCACCTACGGGGCGCTCGCCGGTGTCATCATCACCCTGATGTTCTTTTACATTACCGGCGCAATCATTATATTCGGCGCCGAGTTGAACGCCGCGCTCAATCGGGTGCTCGGGCGCGCGGAGTTCGAGGAGGGAGCGTGACGGCATGGCGATGGGCGGATTGAGAAAGCGGCGGCGCATCCAGCTGGTGATCATCGCGACGGTGATGCTCGCGATCTCCACGGCCCTGATCGGCTATGCCATGCGCGACGGCATCGAGTTCTTCCGCTCGCCTTCCCAGATCGTCCTCGATCCGCCGCGCGAGGGCGAGCGCTTCCGCCTCGGCGGCCTCGTCGAGGAGGGCTCGGTCGTCCGCGGCGACGGCGAGAGCGTGCGATTCGTCGTGACCGACGGCGGGGCGACGACGCCCGTGGTCTTCGCAGGCATCCTGCCCGACCTCTTCCGCGAGGGGCAGGGCGTGGTGACGACGGGCATGCTCGAGGGCGGCGTCTTCGTGGCGAGCGAGGTGCTCGCGCGGCATGACGAGAGCTACATGCCGAAGGAGGTTGCAGAGGCGCTGAAGGAGCAGGGGCTCTTCCAGCACGGCGGCGGGATCAATCCCAGGCCCGAGCCGGGGAGCTGACGCCGGCCGCTGCCGCAACCTCCCGAGCGTTTTCCGCCTTGCGTGTGCAGCGACCGCCCGCCCGCCGCTCGGGATCCCGTGACGCACGCGCGCCGGCTCGACAACCGGCAGAGGCTGCCCCACGTCTGCACTGAGACGCGGCGCGGGAGGTGACCCAGGTGAGCGTGAACGCCATGAGCGTGTCGGCCGGCGACGCCCTCGCGGCGCTCGAGGCCGGCTGGGCGGCGCAGCGCGCCGGCGGGCTCACGGCGTCCTGGATGCTGCACGGGCGGCCCGGCGTCGGCAAGACGCAGATCGTCCAGGAGCTCGCGCGCCGGATCGGGGCCGAGCTCCACGACCTCAGGCTCACGACCATCGAGCCGCAGGACCTGCGCGGCCTGCCCTACTACGATCACGCGGCGCTGAAGACCCGGTGGTACCGCCCGGAGGACCTGCCCGACCGGCCGGGCGAGCCGGCGGTGCTGTTCCTGGACGAGCTGACGTCGGCCTCGCCGACGCTGCAGCCGACGGTCTACGGGCTCCTGCAGGAGCGCCGCGTCGGACGGCACGTCCTGCCGGCCAGCGTGATGATCGTGGCGGCGGGCAACACCGTCGAGGACGGGGCGGTGGCCTACGAGATGGGCACGGCGCTGTCCGACCGGCTGGTCCACCTGCATGTCGTCGCCTCGCCGCCCGACTGGCTCGACAACTATGCGGTGCCCCATGGCCTGCACCCGGCGGTCGTCGCCTTCGTCAGGACCCGGCCCGACCTCCTCGAGACGACCGAAGCCGCACTCGCCGAGGGACGGATGATCGCGGCGACCCCGCGCTCGTGGGAGCGGGTGAGCCGGATCATGGCGACGGTGCCCGACCGGCGGCTTCGCGCGATGATGATTGCGGGCACGGTGGGCGAGGCGGTGGCCGCCGAGTTCGCCGTGGTGGCCGACGACATCGCCGCGACGGTGCAGGTGGCCGAGATGCTCGCGGCCGGGCGCGAGGCGCGTCTGGCGCTCTATCCCGCGACGATGCACGGGCTGAACGCGCTGGTCTACGGCCTCGTCGGCGCGCTCGAGGCGCGCACGGCGCCGGCGGCGATCGAGGTCATGGCCGACATCCGGACCCTCGGCGAGCGCCGGCCCGAGCCGGTGTTCCGGCGGCTGCCGCTGGGCGAGCTCGCGACATATGGCTTCGAGCTGCTGATCCGGCGCGGGCTCGAGAAGGATCTCGGCGAGGTGTTCCTCGCCTCGCCCGCCTACCGCGCCTATGCCGAGGAGCGCCGCGCGATGGGCCTGGCGTGAGGCGGCATTCCCGGCGGGCGACCCGGGCGCTCCGCCGCCTCGGCGAGGCCGATCCGGCGCTCGCGGCCCTCGCGCTCTGGTGCCGGCACGTGGACGCGGACGGTCCGGCCGAAGGCGTGCCGGCGCGCTCGGACGGCACGACGATCCGCTACGGCCCGGGCTTCGAGGCGCTGCCGCTGCACGAACAGGTCGGCCTCGCGGCGCATCACGTACTGCACGTGGCCTTCCGGCACGCTTCGCGGTCGCGGGCTCTGGCCGGGCGGTTCGGCGGCCGGTTCGAGCCCGCGCTCTACAACCTTGCGGCGGACGCGATCGTGAACCAGACACTGGTGCTGGCGGGCCACGCCCTGCCGCGGCCCTGCCCGCTGCTCGGCGAGGTGGTGGCGGAGGTGCTGCGCGAGGACATGGGCGCCGAGCGG
>SKOX01000388.1 GCA_007119835.1 Paracoccaceae bacterium | reverse complement strand
GAGATCGCCGAGCGCGCCCGACGCCGTATCGAGCGCCACCTCGCCGAGGCGCGCCTGCCGCCCGGCAAGAGCCTCGACGCCTTCGACTTCGACGCCGTACCGATGATCTCCAAGGCCCAGGTCATGGCGCTGGTCGCCGGCGACAGCTGGCTCGATAAGGGCGACAACCTCCTCGTCTTCGGCCCGCTGGTCGGGTCTCATAATGCACACCTATCTACATTATTGGAGATCAAGCATCTTTTGAGCGGGATCAGCTGTTCGCGGGCGCCTGAACGGCAGGGTGGCCAGAGAAAGGGCTTCCAACTGCGCTCCGGGAATGGCCCAAGGCGCGCCCCTGCAGACCTGTCTGGCAGTAATTGCACCGTCGCCGATCAGGCGGAGCACGGTCATCTTGCTGACGCCGAGGCGGCGAGAAACCTCCTCCAGTGACAACTCGTCCCGCTCGGCCATCTCGCCGGGCCGATAGGCTGGCACGCGGTGGTGGCTCCGGAAGCTGCGCACCCGCGCCTCGGTCCAGGGATTGCCGCGGCCGGTGCGTTTGCCGAGGCGGTTCAGCGTAGCCGCGATCGCCCCGTCCACCTGTTGCCTGGCGAGCGCGCGGATCAGATCCTGGACCTCGGCATCACTGCTGTAGCGGTGCTGGCCCGTGCGGTTGCGCGGGACCACGAGCCGGGTGTGGTCGCCCCCGCGCCAGTGCAGGAGCAGCTCGATCCGCTCCTCCGTCAGCGTGACGACGACCTCCTCGAGGACGGAGCGCAGGATGCGCTTCCGGATCTCGGCACTCGCGCCGGGATGGGGCCATGCCGCCTCGAGGTCCGCGCCGAGGGACAGCAGCCGCTCCCGCTCCGCCGCAGAGAGAGACGGCTTGTCCGCGCCGATGCCGGCTATCCGCTCTTCCTGGCGTTGGACCTCCGCGAGACGATCGTTCCATCGCCGTTCGAGCTCGCCGGCGACGAGGCGGTTGGCAGGATCGACCGCGTCGTACTGGCGGCGCGCCAGATCTGCTTCGTAGCGCGCTTGCGTGAGCGCGAGCTCAGCCTGCCGCCGCGTCTCGACATTCTCGTCGTCCCGCATCGCGATCGCCTCGAGCGCGGCCTCCACGCCGAGCGGCGCGAGGAGCCGCAGGACCTCGGCCGACACCGCGGCATCGACCCGCAGACCGCCGAAGGCGATGCAGGGCCGCGTCCCGTGGTTGATGTGAGCGCCGCGGCAGTTGTAGCGCACGCAGTAGCCGTCGGTTCCGCTATAGGAGACGTGCAGCCGGCGGCCGCAATGGCCGCAGCGCAGAAGCCCCGCCAGCAGCGCGTCGCCGCGGCGCACGGCGCCCCGCACCATCAGGCCGCGGCAGTTGGCGTTGTCGGCGATCAGGCGCTGGTTCCTCTCGAACTCGGTCCAGGGAACGTAGCCCTCGTGGTGATCCAGGATCAACACGTCCCACTCCTCGCGGTCCCGGCGATGACCGCGGCTGACGCGCTTGCGCCCGTTCTCGACCGTCACCCGGCTCGCCGTCCGACCGAAGGCGTAGGCCCCACCGTAGATCGGGTTGGTCAGGAGCGCGCGGACCGTGTTGTAGACCGGCAGCTTCCAGACGATGCGCCGGCCCTCGCCGTCGGTCTCGACGCTGGGCGTCAGCACGCCCTCCTGGCGCAGCCACAGATGGACCTGCCGGATGCTCTGAAACTCGGCGAACTTGCGGAAGACGAGCCCGATCGCCTCCTGGACGCGGCGGTCGGAATCCTTGGCGATGCGGTCGCGTCGGACCTTCACGTAGCCGACAGCCACCGTCAGGAACAGCTCGCCCCGCCGGGCCTTCTGGCGCAGCGCCTCGAGCGAGCGCTGGCGCAGGATCGAAAGCTCCATCTCGCTCATCGTGCCCTTCATGCCGAGCAGGAGCCGGTCGTTGGGCAGGCGCGGGTCGTACACGCCGTCCTCGTCGGCGAGCAGGCAGCCGACCAGCCCGCAGAACTCGAGCAGCGTGTGCCAGTCGCGCCCGTTGCGCGCGAGCCGCGACGCCTCCACCGCCAGCACGATTCCGACCCGCCCCTCGCAGATCGCCAACAGAAGCCGCTCGAAGCCCGGGCGCGCGACGCCGCCACCCGACCGGCCGAGGTCGTCGTCGATCACCACCGGCTCGGCCCAGCCGAGCTGACGCGCGCGGTCGGCGAGGCCGTATTGCCGGCGCCGGCTCTCGTGGTTGTGCAGCAGCTGGTCCTGCGTCGACTGCCGGACGTAGACGTAGGCTTGCCGACCGAGATGCTCAGACGCGATCTTGCTCATCGCGCCCTCCCGCCGTCGCGGTGCCGTCGGCCCGCGCCCTCGTCTCCGCCTCCACCATCTCGAGCAGAAGCGCCGCCAGCAGCGGGACAACCGCCGCCCGCGCCGCCGTCGGCAACGCTGGTCCCGGCTCCATCAGCGCCAGAAGGTCTCCTTGTCGCAACCGTCGCGCTTGCACCATCCCACTCTCCTCCCCCGATCTCGGAGAGCGACGATAGGATCGTATCGAGCGCGAGACGAAGGTCGCGCAGGCCGTCGAGGGACAGGCGCGGCCGATCCCGGACCGCCATCGCGGCAGCCGCCGGCGTGCACATCCAAATCGGGATCTGCGCCAGGGTCCCGTCCGGCTGGCGAACCACGAACATCCTGACGCCGCGGAACCTATGACGCCGAACGACCTCGCAACGCTCGCCGCTGCGGGGATGGAAAGGATAGTGGATCGTCACTTCGGCCTGATATCGGGCAGTATGCGACGGGTTCACCCGGCGGAGGAAAATCCCATCTCGCGGCCGCCATCGGCCTCGGCCTTGTTGAGAACGGCTGGCGCGTGCTCTTCACCCGCACCACCGATCTCGTCCAGCGCCTCCAGGTCGCCCGGCGCGAGCTCGCCCTCGAATCCGCCATCGCCAAGCTCGACAAGTACCACCTGCTGATCCTCGACGACCTCGCCTATGTCACCAAGGACCAGGCCGAGACCAGCGTGCTCTTCGAGCTGATCAGCGCCCGCTACGAGCGCCGGTCCGTCCTGATCACCGCCAACCAGCCTTTCGGCGAGTGGAACCGGATCTTCCCCGATCCGGTCATGACGCTCGCCGCCGTCGACCGGCTCGTCCACCACGCGACGATCTTCGAGCTCAACGTCGAGAGCTACCGCCGCCGGACCGCCGTCGAGCGCCGGAAGGGGCCAGGCCGCCCGCCAAGACGCGCGACAATCAAGACCCTCCCTGATTGACGCTCCGCGACAATCACGATGCGAAAAGCCTTGCTCGCGGCGCCCGTCACCGCGATGCTCCACCCCGCCGCCACGCCCTCGCTTCTCATCCTGATCGTCGCGCTCAAATCATCCAGATCGTCGTGCTACAGGCTCCGACCGCGGCGGCGACAGAGCCGCCTTCATGTACTCACTCATCGTCACCGCCAAGCTCAACAGCATCGACCCGCAGGCTTGGCTCGCGGACGTACTCGCCCACATCGCGGACACACCGCGCTCGCGGCTCCCCGACCTCCTCCCTTGGGCCTGGGCCGCCTCCCGTGCCGAGGTCAAGGCGGCGTAGCCGCGGCCTTGGCCAGAGGCATACATTGCTACGACGCCTGGAACGAGCTCATGGACCAGCCATGGCGCATCCGATCCATCGTTCGGCGCGACTGGGCAAATGCGTCATGATCGATGCGGGTTGGTATGAAGCATCCGTTGCTGGCCCCGCCCCTTCGATCCTTGCCGGCGTCCGCCGTCCGACGCGCTTCCTCAGGGGAAAGGGCGGCTACTCGTAGCGCAGCGCCGTCGCCTTGCCGCTGAACACCCGGTAGGCGTAGATCGAGTAGGCGCTGATGATCGGCAGCATGACGATCGCGCCCACGAAGATGATGAGGAGCGAGTCGCGCGAAGCCGCCGCCTCCCACGCGGTCACCTCCATCGGCACGACATACGGGAAGAAGCTGTAGGCCATCCCGAGAAAGCCGAGGATGAAGATGAGCGAGGTCAGCGCGAAGGGCGTCCGCGACCAGCGGTCGTTCTCGAAGGGCATCCGATAGAGAAGCCAGACGAGGATCACGAAGACGGCCGCGGTGATCAGCGGGATCGGCGCGAGGAACGCGATCTCGGGCCAGGAGAACCACCGCTCGAAGATCTTCGGGCTCGCGAGCGGCGTCGCGACGGAGATCGCCGCCATGCCGAGGGCCCCGAGCCAGATGAGCTGCCGCGCCCACGAGATCGCCTTGAGCTGGAGCGTGCCCTCGGCCTTGCGGATCAGCCAGCAGGCGCCGATGAAGGCATAGCCGGCGGCGAGGCAGACCGCCGTCAGCAGGCCGAAGAGGAAGGTCAGCCAGCCGGTGCCGAGGCCCAGCACGTAGACCCCGAGCATGTAGCCCTGGCCGAGCGAGGCGATCAGCGAGCCCGCGAAGAACACCAGGTTCCACGTCCGGCGCTGGGCGGCCGGCGCCTTGGCGCGGAACTCGAAGGCGACGCCGCGGGCGATCAGCGCGATCAGCATCAGCGTCGCCGGGATGTAGAGGTGGACGAGGATCATGCCGTGGGCGATGGGGAAGGCGGTCAGCAGGATGCCGACCGCCAGCACCAGCCAGGTCTCGTTCGCGTCCCAGTAGGGCCCGATCGAGCCCACCATGATGTCGCGCTCGGTCTCCGTGACGCTGGGATCCTGGCTGAGGATCCCGACGCCGAGGTCGAAGCCGTCGAGGACGACGTAGACCAGGATCGAGATCCCCATCAGCGCCACGAAGGCGACGGGGAGCCAGTCGTCCCACGGATAGTCGCCGATCATGCCGAGAAATGCCTCCGTCATGGCTGCGTCACCATGCCGGTGGTGGCGACCGGCGGCTCGGGACCCTCCGGCCGGCCGGTCTCGGCCGCCTTGCGCGCCATGTAGGTGAGCGCGAAGAGGTAGGCGAGGATGAGCGAGCCGTAGACGACCACGTAGGCGATCAGCGACCCCAGCACCACGCCCGGCGCATGATCCGCCACGGCGTCCGCCGTCAGCAGCACGTCGGAGACGAGCCAGGGCTGGCGGCCGATCTCGGTGACATACCAGCCCGCGAGCGTCGCGACCCAGCCCGAGAAGGCCATGGCCGAAAGCGTGCGCGCCCCCCACAGGCCCGGCTCGCCCGTCCGGTAGAGCCGCCAGGCCACCGCCCAGGAGACGACGAACATCAGCGACGCCACGCCGACCATGATGCGGAAGGCGTAGAAGACCGGCGCGACCGGCGGATGCAGGATTTCGCCGTCCTCGGTGACGAACTCGTTCAGCCCCGTGACCTCGCCGTGCAGCGTGTGGGTGAGCAGGAGCGAGGCGCCGCCCGGGATCGCGATCTCGAAGCGGTTCTCGCGCGCCGCCTCGTCGGGGATGGCGAAGAGCACGAGCGGCACGTTCTCCCGCGTCTCCCAGTTCGCCTCGATCGCCGCGACCTTGGCCGGCTGGTACTCGTAGGTGTGCAGGCCGTGCAGGTCGCCGACGAAGATCTGCACCGGAATGACCGCCGCGGCGAGGTAGGTGCCGGTCTTCAGCCCGATCCGGTTGCCGGCCGAGCGGTCGCCGAGCAGCCAGCGCAGCGCCGAGAGGCCGGCGATGAGGAAGGCCACCGTCAGGACGCTCGCCAGGGTCATGTGGGCGAAGCGATAGGGCATCGACGGGTTGAAGATGATCTCGAACCAGCTTTCCGCATGCACGACGCCCGCCTCGTCGATGATGAAGCCCGCGGGCGTCTGCATCCAGGAGTTCAGCACGAGGATCACGAAGGCCGAGATCGTCGTGCCGATCGCGACGAGCGCGGTCGCCAGCGTGTGCATGAAGTTCGAGACCCGCCCGTGCCCGAACAGCATGATGCCGAGGAAGGCCGCCTCAAGGAAGAAGGCGGTCAGCACCTCGTAGGCGAGGAGCGGCCCGGCGATGTTGCCGACCGTCTCCATGTAGCCCGGCCAGTTGGTGCCGAACTGGAAGGACATGGTGACGCCGGAGACGACGCCGAGGCCGAAGGAGAGCGCGAACACCTTCACCCAGAAGCGATAGGCGTCCATCCAGTGCTCGTCCTTCGAGCGCAGATAGCGCAGCTTGAAGTAGAGCAGGACCCAGCCGAGCGCGATGGTGATGGTGGGAAAGAG
>SKOX01000196.1 GCA_007119835.1 Paracoccaceae bacterium | reverse complement strand
GGCGGGCGCGGTCGGCTGCACCGGCGCCTGCGCCGCCGGGGCGACCGGAACCCGCTGCGGCTGGCCGCTGTCGCGCGCCGCCTGCGGCGTCTGCGCCACCGTCTCCGAGCCGGTCTTGCGCGGCAGCGGCATGGTGTCGGTCCGGCCGAGCGCGTCGATGCCGGTGGCCACGACCGAGACCCGCATCATGCCGGTCATCTCCGGGTCGAGGGTCGAGCCGACCATGATGTTGGCGTCCGGGTCGACCTCCGCCCGGATGCGGTTCGCCGCCTCGTCGAGCTCGAAGAGCGTCAGGTCGGGGCCGGCGGTGACGTTGATCAGCACGCCCCTGGCGCCCTTGAGGCTGATCTCGTCGAGGAGCGGGTTGGCGATCGCCTTCTCGGCCGCCTGCACCGAGCGGTCCTCGCCCGAGCTCTCGCCCGTGCCCATCATCGCCTTGCCCATCTCGTTCATCACCGAGCGCACGTCGGCGAAGTCGAGGTTGATGATGCCCGGCCGCACCATCAGGTCGGTCACGCCCTTGACGCCCTGGTAGAGCACGTCGTCGGCGAGCGCGAAGGCCTCGGTGAAGGTGGTCTTCTCGTTGGCGATGCGGAAGAGGTTCTGGTTGGGGATGATGATCAGCGTGTCGACGTGCTGCTGCAGCTCGTCGAGGCCGCTTTCGGCCTGCTTCATCCGCCGGCCGCCCTCGAACTGGAACGGCTTGGTCACGACGCCGACCGTGAGGATGCCCATCTCGCGGGCCGCCCGGGCGATGATCGGGGCAGCACCCGTGCCGGTGCCGCCGCCCATGCCGGCGGTGATGAAGCACATGTGGCAGCCGACGAGCCGGTCGACGATCTCCTCGATCGACTCCTCGGCGGCCGCGGCACCCACCTCGGGCCGGGCGCCGGCGCCGAGGCCTTCCGTCACCCGCGCGCCGAGCTGCAGCTTGTTGCCGGCCCGGCTCTGCTGCAGCGCCTGGTGGTCGGTGTTCGCGACGATGAACTCGCAGCCCTCGAGCTGGTTCTCGATCATGTTGTTGACGGCGTTGCCGCCGGCACCGCCGACGCCGATCACCGTGATCCGGGGTGTGAGGTCGTTGCTGACCGGTATGCTGAGTGTCAGTGCCATTTTGCCGTCCGCCTGTTCTCTCTCGAGTTTGCCTCTGGTTGCCCCTGAACCGTCGCCTGGAAGTGGCCTAGCCGATTCGAAGACTAGCGAATTCAATGCCTAGGGTCACCCCTCTCCGTGGCGATCACCGCAATATCTTGTGGATGATCCCAACATGATGGCATATCCTACCGATTACACACATTTTACCAGTTCTCCTTGAACCATCGCAGGGCCCGCGCCACCCGCCGCGCGCCGGTGCGATCCGCCGGCATCTCGAAGTCCCAGCACTCGTCCTGCGGCGAGGACGTGTGCATCGCGAGGCCCACCACCGCCGCGAAGGCGGTCCCCGTCGCCGATTGCGGCAGCCCCTGGACCCTGATCGGCTTGCCGATCCTGACCTGCCGCCCGAGGATGCGCTGGGCCACCTGGTCGATCCCCGGCGTCTGGGCGCAGCCGCCCGTCAGCACGATCCGGTGGCTCGGCAGGTCGTCGAACCCCGCCGCGTCGAGCCGCCCGCGCACCTCCTCGAGGATCTCCTCCATCCGCGGCCGCATCACGCCGATGAGCTCGGTGCGGCTGATCTGCCGGCGGTCGTGGTCCCAGTCGCCGAGGATCGAGGGCAGCTCGATCATGTCGCGGTCGTCGAGGCCGGTCGCGACCAGCCCGCCATGCATGGTCTTCAGCCGCTCGGCATCGGTCATCGACACCTGCAGCCCCTGGCAGATGTCCGAGGTCACGTGCTGGCCGCCCATCCGGATCGCGTCGGCATAGATCATCTGCCGCCGCACGAAGACCGAGAGGCCGGTCGTGCCGCCGCCGATGTCGATGCAGGCAGCACCCAGCTCCTGCTCGTCCTCGGTCAGCGCCGCGAGCGCCGCGGCATAGGACGAGTTCACGATCCCCGCGAGTTCGAGGTCGCAGCGCCGCACGCAGTGCAGGATGTTCTGCAGGGGCGTGCCGCCGACGGTGAGCAGGTGCATGTCGACCTCGATCTTCCGCCCCATCTGCCCGCGCGGGTCGGTCAGCCCGGTCCGCCCGTCGAGCACGAAGTTGACGGGCAGCGCGTGGATCACCTCGCGGTCCGGGCCGTATTCGGGAAGCTCGCACGACGCGAGAACCTCGCCGATGTCGCGCTCGCGCACCGCGCCGTTCATCACCTCGGCCTCGCCGATGACGCCGTAGGAGCGCGGCCGCCCGCCCGAGAAGGCGACGATGACGTGGTCGACCCGCAGGTTCGCCATCTTCTGGGCGGCCTGGATCGCGGTCATCACCGCGCGCTCGGTCTCCTCCATCTCGGCGATCTCGCCGAAGCGCACGCCGCGCGAGCGGGTGTTCGCAGCGCCGATCACCCGGAAGGCGCCCTGGGTCAGGGTCGGCCGCCCGTCCTCGCCCGCGGCGTCGCCCGGCACGAACTGCAGCACGAGGCAGGCGACCTTGGAGCTGCCGACGTCGAGGACCGCGACCACGCCCCGCCTGAGCGCCGCCTCGCGCCGCGCCCGCATCGCCCGCTGCACCTCGTAGAGCTTCCGCCTCATGCATCCTCTCCCTGTACGGACTTACGCAGCCTCTCGAGCTCGCTCCTGGCGTGCTCCGACATCCTGAGCGCCGGGCGCCGCGGGTCGCGCAGGTCGACCGCCACGAGGTCGCGGTCGAGCAGCGCCTCGGCGCCGTGCAGCGCCATCACCCGGCGGAGCGCCGCGAGCGGCTCGGCCTCCGGCAGCCTGATCACCTGGTCGCGGTCGAGCACGAGGTCCCAGCGCCGCTCGCCCATGCGCACCAGCCCGCGGACGCGCGGCCTGACCGCCTCGGCCGCGTCGAGGAGCGCCAGCGCCTCGGGGACGTGCGTGTCCGCGCCCTCACCGACGATCAGCGGCAGGTCGGCGCGCCTCAGCCGGCTGTCGACCTCGGCCACGCGCACGCCGTGGGCGTCGAGCAGCTCGAGCCCGACTTCCGAGCGCCAGAGCACCACCGGCAGCCGCTCCACGGCCCGGATCTCGAGGACGCCCGAGGGCAGCGCGCGCACCCGCGCCCGCTCGACCGCGTCGAGCGTCTCGACCCGCGCCCTGACGGCGGCGACGTTCACCTCGAGCGAGGAGGCCGGCAGCGGCACCAGCGCCGCCTCCTTGATCTGCTCGGCGAGCTCGGGGCTCACGTCGGCGATGTCGAAGCGGGTGATGGTGAATTGCGGCCGGTCGACCACCGTCTCGTGGACGGAGGCCACCGCCCGCTCCACCCGGCCCCTGACGTCGAGCTCGGCCGCCAGCGTCCAGCCCGCGGCCACCGCCGCCGTCACCGGCAGGCCGATGTTGACGAACCGTCGCACGCCCGGCCGGAGCCAGAGGCGCGTCAGCTTGTAGCGCAGCCGCGACGGCGCCGGGTCGCGCGGCACGCGCATCGCCGGCTCGCGCCGGGCCACCGGCGACTCGCCGGGCCCGAGCCGCCTCACCGGCCGCACGAGGCGTCCTCCACCATCCAGCGCACCAGCGCGCCGAAGGACATGCCGCAATGCGCCGCCTGCTCGGGGGCGAGCGATGTCGGGGTCATGCCGGGCTGGGTGTTGACCTCGAGGATGACGAGCCCGTCGAGGCCGCGGCCCTCGTCCCAGCGGAAGTCCGACCGGCTCACGCCGCGGCAGCCCAGCGCCCGATGCGCCGCGAGCGCGTGCGCCAGGCAGGCCTCCGCGACCGCGCCCGGCACGTCCGCCGGCACCACGTGCCGCGAGCCGCCGGGAGAATACTTCGCGTGATAGTCGTACCAGCCGTCGGCGACGATGTCGGTGACCGCCAGCGCCCGGTCGCCCATCACCGTCACCGTGAGCTCGCGCCCCGGCACGTAGGCCTCGACCATTACCATCTCGGGCATCTCCGGCCCGAGCTTCGCCGGGGCGTTCGCGCCCTCGAGCACGAGATAGACCCCGACCGAGGAGCCCTCGTTCACCGGCTTGACGACATAGGGCGGCGGCATCGGGTGCGCCCGCGCGGCGTCGTCGCGCCGGCAGAGCAGGCTTTCGGCAACCGGCAGCCCGTGGGCGGCGAAGACCTGCTTCGACCGCTCCTTGTCCATGGCCAGCGCCGAGGCCAGCACGCCGGAATGGGTATAGGGGATGCCCAGCCACTCGAGGATGCCCTGGACGCAGCCGTCCTCGCCCCAGCGGCCGTGCAGCGCGTTGAAGACGACGTCGGGCGCCATGCGCGAAAGGACGTCGGGCAGATCCTGCCCGGCGTCGACCTCGACGACGTCGAAACCCTCCTGCCGCAGCGCGGCCGCGCATTCGCGTCCGGAGACGAGCGACACCTCGCGCTCGGCCGACCGGCCGCCCTTCAGGACCGCGATGCGGGCGCCTGTCCTGCTCGACATGCCCGCCTCGTTACGCTGCCCCGGGATACATTGCCCCGAGGCCTTGATTTATGCGCGGGTTCTCATTCGACGCCGACCCGCATGATTTCCCACTCTAATCCTATTCCGCTTGTTTCCAAAACCCTTTTTCGCACCATCTCGCCCAGATTCTCAAGATCGGCGGCTTTCGCCCCTCCGGTATTGACGAGAAAGTTGGCATGGACCGGCGACATCTGCGCCGCTCCCAGCGTCGCGCCGCGCATGCCCGCCCGCTCGATGAGCCTCCAGGCCTTGAGATCCTGGGGATCGTCGTCGCGGCCGGTCGACGAGTAGCCGGCGGGATTGCGGAAGGTCGAGCCGGCCGAGCGCACCCTGGTCGGCTGCGTCGCGTCCCGCCGCGCGACCTGCGCCGCCATCCGCGCCGCGATCGCCTCCGGAGCGTCCCGCGCCCCCTCGAACACCGCCTCGGTCAGGACGAACCCCTCCGGCAGCCGCGACGAGCGGTAGCCGAAGCCGATCTCGCCCGCCTCGAGCGTCGTCCACCGCCCGTCCCGCGTCACGCCGCGGACCTCCACGAGCACGTCGGCGGTGTAGCTGCCGTAGCAGCCGGCGTTCATCCTGACCGCCCCGCCGACGCTTCCCGGGATGGTCCTGAGAAAGCCGAGGTCGATCCCGGCCTCCGCCGCCCGCCGCGCGACATGGGCATCGAGCGCGCCTGCCCCCGCCGTCACGCGAGCGCCCTCCACCCGGATGGCGTTGAACCCCCGCCCGAGCCGGATCACCACCCCCGGCAGTCCGCCGTCGCGCACGATCAGGTTCGAGCCGACCCCGAGCGGAAACACCGGCACCGCCTCCGGCAGCGCCGCGAGGAAACCCGCGAGGTCGTCCTCGTCCGCCGGCTGGAACAGGCATTCCGCCGGACCGCCGACCCGGAGCCAGGTGAGCTCGTCCATCGGCTTGCCCCGCTGCAGCACCCCGCGCACCGGCAGCCCGTCGATCTGCGTCCGTTCGTCCATGCCGCCTCGCTAGGACGGCCGGGGCCCGCTTGGCAAGCATCTGCCGCCGGGCTTGACGCACCCGGGCCGGACTGTGATGGTGCGCCGCACCGCAGCAACGTCCAGGGGGAGACGCCGGTGAGCATCCACGCGTCGAGCAAGCCTCTGACGCCAGCGTCCATTCGCGCCCGCAAGGGCGGGACGCCGCTCGTCTGCCTCACCGCCTACACGACGCCGCTTGCGAAGCTGGTCGACGCCCACGCCGACCTGATCCTCGTCGGCGACAGCGTCGGCATGGTGGTGCACGGCCTGCCGTCCACCGTCGGCGTCACGCTCGAGATGATGATCCTGCACGGCCGCGCCGTCTGCCGCGGCGCGGCGCGCGCTCTCGTCGCTGTCGACCTGCCGTTCGGCAGCTACGAAGCCGGCCCCGCCGCGGCCTTCGCCAGCGCGGCACGCATCATGACCGAGACAGGCTGCGGCGCGGTCAAGCTGGAGGGCGGCGAGGCGATGGCCGAGACGATCGCGTTTCTCGCCGCCCGCGGCATCCCCGTGGTCGGCCACGTCGGCCTCCTGCCCCAGCACGTGGGCGCGACCGGCGGCTACCGGGTGCAGGGCCGCGGCGCCGACGCCGAGCGCGTGCTGGCCGACGCCCGCGCCGTCGCCGAGGCCGGCGCCTTCGCGGTCGTGGT
>SKOX01000059.1 GCA_007119835.1 Paracoccaceae bacterium | reverse complement strand
TTGGAGACGATGTCGGCGATCGTGAACAGGGTCTGTCGCGCGACGACGCCGTTGCTGTCGGCCCAGAAGGCCGGGACGAGATAGGCGATGGGATAGAGCAGCCAGCTCAGCAGGATGATCCACAGGCAGATGTTGAGTGCCCGCTGTGCCTTCGGCGAGACGTGGCCGACCGGCTTCTGGAACGCGAAGTAGAGAACCCAGAGCAGGTAGCCGTAGAAGACGCAGCTCACCAGGAACCAGATGTAGAACGGCGCGGTCGAGACGTTGTCGATGAAGCCCGCGACCCCCGGCTCGTAGAACTGGCCGACATACCCGGTCCAGATCATCAGGAGACCCGCGACGGTGAGCTTCCACCAGGTCTGCCAGAACACGGCGCCGGTCAGCCCGAGCACGACCAGCAGCTGGGTGAGCAGCATCGGCACGTCGATCGACCAGTTCACGTAGCGATAGCCGTTGGAGAACATGGTCGTCTCGACCGGAGCCCACGCGCCGAAGGGGCCGACGGCCGTGGCGCCCTCGAGCTCGGCGCCGACGGGAACGAACGAGAATGCCGTCTGCCACAGGACGAAGAGCTGGCCGATCTCGAGGGCGGCGGAGACCATGACGACCGCGGAGATCACCGCCGTCAGACGGTACCGCGGCGAGATCTGGCTCATCGACAGGATGAAATAGACCAGTCCGGCGAGAAAGACCGCAACCGTCAGCGCGAAGATGTGGCCGACGAAGGCGTGCTGCCAGTGCTGATACGTCAGGAAATTCTCGAAGTTGGGCATGCTCTCCTCAAGCGCTGACGGAATTTGGGGCCCGGACACCGTCGAACGGATCGCGAGCGACAGGTCGTGCTGACCCGAGAAGCCGGCTGATCGGGCCTGCGCAGGCTGCGGCTCCGCTGCCCGCTAAAGCCTGCGCGCGCCGCTTGTTCCGCCGGCTGCTGCTCCGCGTCAGAATGTCTCAGCGGTGACAGGGGATGTTCACCAAGGTCCGTGACGGCATCAGACAGACGCGGCTCCCTACACACGGGCTTCAGGACGCGGTTGATCGGAAAGCCTGGTCCAAACGTTTCGGTTTCGAGGCGGCTTCACTCTCCGGCCGCCTCGGCCGCCCTTCAGTCGATTGCGGTGGCGCAATGATCTTCTCTTCTTTGGCACCGGCCGCGGCATGAGCACCGGCCTCGGCATGAGCACCGGCAGCCCGTTGGGGCATCTTCTGACGCGCGGCGGCACCGGCCGAGCGGAAGGCCGATGCGCTCTCGCCGTCCAGGCGGCGGCTCCGTGGCGCCGCGTGCCTTGCGTGCGTCTCTTCTTGATGGAACCCTGCCGTCACTCCGCGCGCTGATGAGGGAGGCAGCCGAGGGCCGCAGCGGCGCGCTGGGGACCTTCTTGAACCGGGAGCTGGCGGCAGGCATGAGCGAAAAGACGAACATCTTCGTCGCGGGGCTAGACCCTTTCAATCTTCGGCTTCTGAAGAACGTCCGGCAGGCCGAGCAATATGCCTTCCACGGGCTGCTGGAGCATCGGGAAATAACGACCGCGCCCGGCTTCGACATGGAGGCGCTGCTGGACAAGGCGCGTCACACCCTGCGGAGCTTCGACGGGTCGATCGACGCCATCGTCGGGTACTGGGACTTCCCTTCGATCCTGATGTTGCCGATCCTGCGGCGGGAGTTCGGCCTGCGCGGTCCGACGCTGGAGAGCGTGCTGCGCTGCCAGCACAAGTACTGGAGCCGGGTCGAGCAGGCCAAGGCGGTGCCGGGCGAGGTGCCCGACTTCGCGCTGGTCGACCCGTTCGCGGTCGAGGACGACGACACGCCGCCCCTCGACTATCCGTTCTGGCTGAAGCCGGTGACGGCGCATTCCTCTCTGCTGGGCTTTCTCGTCCGCGACGACGCCGCCTACCGCGACGCCCTGGCCAAGACCCGCAAGGGCATCCGCAGGTTCGCCGACCCGCTGGAGGTGCTGATGGGCTACGCCGACCTGCCACCCGAGATCGCCAACGCAGGCTCGGCCAAGTGCATCGCCGAGCAGATCATCTCGAAGGGCGAGCAGTGCACCCTGGAGGGCTATGTCCTCGGCGGCGAGACGACGGTCTACGGCACCGTCGATTCGGTCCGCGGGCCGAACCGGTCGAGCTTCGAGGGCTACGAGTATCCTTCGGCGCTGCCCGACGCGGTGCAGGCGCGGATGCGGGCTTCGGCCGCGCGGGTCGTCGCGCAGATCGGGCTCGACGACACGCCGTTCAACATCGAGTTCTTCTACGAGCCCGACGCCGACCGGATCTGGCTGCTGGAGATCAACGCGCGCATCTCCAAGTCGCACAGCCCTATCTTCGAGAAGGTCGCCGGCGTGCCGCACAAGGAGGTGATGATCGACGTGGCCCTCGGCCGCAAGCCGGACTATCCGGCGCGCTCCGGGGCGTTCCGCTATGCCGCGAAGTTCATGCCGCGGCTATACGACCGGTCCGACGATGAGGTCGTCGTCAACGCGCCCGACGAGGCGGAGCGCCGCGCCCTCGAGGAGCGTTATCCGGGGACCGACATCCAGCTCCACGTGCACGAGGGGATGCGCCTCGGCGACCTGCATCATCGCGATTCCTACAGCCACGAGCTCGGCGCGATCTTCATGGGCGCGGAGGATCGCGAGGCGCTGCACGAGAAGTACCGTCGCCTGCTCGAGGAGATGGACATCCGCACCGCCCCGCCCGAACAGGCCGCGCGATGAGCGGGCCTGCGGTTCGGCACGAATTTCCGCGCCAGGTGCGGAGCCTCGAGACGGTGTGGATCCCGATGCGCGACGGCGCCCGGCTGGCGGCGCGCATCTGGCTCCCCGAGGATGCCGAGCAGGACCCGGTTCCGGCGGTGCTGGAATACATTCCCTACCGGCGGCGCGACTTCACCCGCCAGCGCGACGCGGTGATGCACCCTTACGTCGCCGGCCACGGCTACGCCTGCGTGCGGGTCGATCTGCGCGGCAGCGGCGATTCCGACGGCGTGCTGCGCGACGAATACCTTGAGCAGGAGCTCGCCGACGGCTGCGAGGTCATCGCCTGGATCGCCGACCAGCCGTGGTGCACCGGCCGGGTCGGGATGATCGGGATCTCCTGGGGCGGGTTCAACGGGCTGCAGATCGCGGCGCGGCAACCGCCCGCCCTCCGCGGCGTCATCACCGCCTGTTCCACCGACGACCGCTATGCCGACGACATCCACCACATGGGCGGCTGCCTGCTGGGCGACAACCTGTCCTGGGCGTCGGTCATGTTCGCCTACAATTCCCTGCCGCCCGACCCGGCCGTGGTCGGCGACCGCTGGCGCCCGATGTGGTTCGAGCGGCTGGAGGGGAGCGGCCTCTGGCTCGAGCAATGGCTGAAGCACCAGCGCCGCGACGCCTACTGGCGGCACGGATCGATCCAGGAGGACTACGGCGCGGTGCGCTGCCCGGTGATGGCGGTGAGCGGCTGGGCGGACGGCTATTCCAACGCGGTGTTCCGCCTGCTGGCCAACCTCGAGGTGCCGCGCAAGGGCCTGATCGGGCCGTGGAGCCACAAGTATCCGCATATCGGCGTGCCGGGCCCGGCAATCGGTTTCCTGCAGGAAACCGTCCGCTGGTGGGACCACTGGCTGAAGGACAGCGACACCGGCGTGATGGACGAGCCGATGCTGCGCGTCTGGATGCAGGACAGCGTCCCGCCCAGCGCCAAGTACGACCACCGCCCGGGCCGCTGGGTCGCGGAACCCGTCTGGCCCTCGACCGGGGTCACGACGCGGCGCCATGCACTCGGCCCCGGCGTCATCCTGCCCGAAGGCGAGACCGGCCCCGACGCGGCCCTGCCGATCCAGTCGCCGCTGACGGTCGGCCTCTTCGCCGGCAAGTGGTGTTCCTACGCCGCGGGACCCGATCTCGCCCACGACCAGCGCGAGGAGGACGGCGGCGCGCTGGTCTTCGAGAGCGAAGCGCTGCAGGCGCCGCTCGAGATCCTGGGCATGGTCTGCGTCGAGCTCGACCTCGCGAGCGACAGGCCCCTCGCGATGGTGGCGATCCGCCTGTCCGACGTGGCGCACGACGGCAAGGCGACGCGGGTGACCTACGGCATGCTGAACCTGACCCACCGCACCTCGCGGGAGCATCCCGAGGCCCTCGATCCCGGCCGGCGCTACACCGTCCGCCTCAAGATGAACGATATCGCGCAGACCTTCCCGGCCGGCCACAAGCTGCGGCTGTCGCTGTCGACCTCCTACTGGCCGCTGGCCTGGCCGGCGCCGGAGCCGGCCCGGCTGACGATCCACACGCAGAACAGCGCGATCGAGCTGCCCGGGCGCAGACCGCGGCAGGATGACGACGCGTTGCGGGCGTTCGACCCGCCGGAGGGCGCGCCGCCGCTCCCGAGCCGGGTCGTCGAGACCGGCCGGCACAACTGGCTGGTGCACCGCGACCTCGCGCAGGACCGCTCGACCCTCGAGGTCATCAACGACAACGGCATCCGTCACCTGGAAGACGTCGACCTCGAGATCGAGAACCGCACCTTCGAGTGGTACGCCTCGGAAGCCGACGATTTTGCGTCTCCGCGCGGCGAGACCCGGCTCGTCCGGGGGCTGCGGCGCGGCGGCTGGCACGTGCGCACCCAGACCCGCACGGTCCTCACCTCGACGCCCGCCGAGTTCCGCATCTCGGCCGAGCTCGACGCCTACGAGGACGATGAGCGGGTCTTCTGCAGGACGTGGAACGTGTCGATCCCGCGCGACTTCATGTAGCAGGCAGGCCTTCCCGGAACGGCCGTTCGCGCTCCGGAGTGGGCGGCACCGAAGACCGCCCGCGCGGGAAGGCAGCGGCAGAGGCGGTGGTGATGGACGATCGCAGTTGGGAAGCCTTCGGGGTCTACCAGGACGGCAAGAGCCGGCGGTTCAGCCTGCTTTTCACCGTCAACGGCGGCGCCTTCGCGCTCCTGGGCTTTCTCGCCGGGGACCAGCCGCGGATCGCGTTCTCCTTCGTCACGGTCTGGGCCTTCGTCGTCATACCGCTCGCCATGATCATCTTCACGCAGCGCATGCGCGACGACCTCTTCGTGTTCGGCGAGGGGATGAACCGGGTCTGGCAGGATCTGGACCTCGCCTGCCCCGAGATCTTCTCGGCCAAGGAGCAGAAGATCGTGCGGTCGGTCACGCGCCTGATCTGCGCGGCCTGGGCGTTGGCGGTCGTCGCCATCGTCGCCGCCTGGGCGCTGGAATGGACCGGCGTGATCGAGCCGCAACTCCCTTACGACGACTGACACGGCGCGGTCCTGCGACAGCCAGGGTTCCCACTGCCGGACCCGTGCAGTAGAACCGGCATGCAGTCGTGATGCGAGTTTTGACCGATGCGGATGACCAGAAGAGCGGCGCTTGTGTGCCTGGGGGCCGGCCTTCTCGCCGGATGTGGCGGAACGCCGCGCTCGGCGCCCGCCGGGCGGCCGACACCGCCGGAGCCGCAGTTCCAGGCGGTGCCCAATCCCCGGTTCGACGCGTGGGTCGGGGCCTTCCGCCCGCGGGCCGAGGCGCGGGGCATCTCGCGAGCGACCCTCGACGCCGCTTTCCGCGATGTCGGCTTCCTGCCCGAGGTGATCGAGCGCGACCGGAACCAGGTCGAGTTCACCCGGACGCTCGAGGATTATCTCGCCATCGCCGCCTCCGACGAGCGGGTGGCGACGGGCCGGCAGATGCTCCGCCAGCACGGCCCGCTGCTCCGCGAGATCGAGGCGCGCTTCGGGGTCGAGCCGCAGGTCGTCACGGCGGTCTGGGGCCTTGAGAGCAACTATGGCGCCCGCCGGGGCGACGTGCCGGTGATCTCGGCGCTTGCCACCCTCGCCCACGACGGCCGGCGCGGCGCCTTCTTCGAGAGCCAGCTGATCGCGGCGCTGCGCATCCTGCAGGCCGGCGACGTGACGCCGGAGCGGATGAGAGGCAGCTGGGCCGGCGCGATGGGCCACACGCAGTTCATTCCGACCTCCTACCTCGCCTATGCCGTCGACTTCCGCGGCGACGGGCGACGCGACATCTGGTCCGACGATCCGACCGACGGGCTGGCCTCGGCGGCGGCCTATCTCGCGCGCTCGGGCTGGCGGCGCGGCCGGCGCTGGGGCATGGAGGTCCGGCT
>SKOX01000135.1 GCA_007119835.1 Paracoccaceae bacterium | reverse complement strand
GGCTCTCCGTCGCGGTCTGGGCGCGGCGGCGGGACCAGGCTGCCGCTCTGGCCGAGCGGGCGGACGGCATCGTCGAGGTCGCCGACGACCTGCCCGAGGCGGTGGCGGCGGCCGACATCGTCGCGACCGCGACCATGGCGCGCGCGCCGGTGGTCCGCGGCGCCTGGCTCAGGCCGGGCCAGCATCTCGACCTGATCGGCGCCTTCAAGGCCGACATGCGCGAGGCGGACGACGCGGCGCTCCGCCGCGGCCGGCTCTTCGTCGACTGCCGCGAGACGACGATCGGCCATATCGGCGAGCTCACCATCCCGATCGCGGCCGGCGTCATCGGGCCGGGCGACGTCGAGGGCGACCTCTACGACCTGGTGGCGGGGCGCGCCGGGCGTGCCAGCGCCGAGGAGATCACGCTGTTCAAGAACGGCGGCGGCGCCCATCTCGACCTGATGACCGGCCGGGCGATCCTTGCGGCGTGGCGGGAGGCGCGGGGCTGACCGTCGCGCCGCCGCGTCCCGTGCCGCTGGCGAGCGCCGCCCGCGCCTCTCCCCGCGCCACCACCTGCTCGCGGTAGAAGGTGAAGAGGCCGGTGCCGATCACGATGGCGCTGCCCGCGAGCATCCAGGCGTCCGGATACTCGCCGAAGAACAGCACCCCGAACAGGATCGCCCAGGGCAGCAGCGTGTAGCGGAACGGCTGGGTGAAGCCGATGGCGCCGAGGCGCATGGTCATCACCCCGAAGAGGTAGCCGACGCTGAGCGAGACCGCCGAGAGCGTGAGCGCCCCGGCATGCACCGGCGCGACCGGCCGCCACTCGCCGAAGAGGCTCATGAGGCCTGCCGCACCGGTAATCGCGGCGGCAGCGAGGAAGGTGACCTGCAGCGACGGGATGCCGGGGGAGAGCCGCCGCGTCGTGAGATCGCGCAGCACGATGAACCCCACCGCCCCGAGCGCCCAGAGCGCGTAGACGTTGAAGCCCTCCGAACCGGGGCGCACGATGACGAGCACGCCGACGAAGCCGATGCCGATGGCGAGGTAGCGCCGCCAGCCGACCGGCTCGCGCAGGAAGACCGAGGCGCCGAGGGCGACGGCGAGCGGCACGCTCTGCAGGATCGCGCTCGCGTTGGCGAGCGGCATGTTGAAGAGCGCGGTGAGGAAGCAGAAGGTCGAGCCGATCTCGCCGATGCAGCGCAGCGTCACGAGCGGCCCGTCCCGCCCCGCGAGCCGGTGCCGGAGCGCGCCCGCCCGCAGCGCGAGCACCGCGATAAGCGCGGTGGCGACGACGCCGCGCAGGAAGATCGCCTGGAAGAGCGGCAGGTCGCCGGCCGTGGTCTTGATCAGCGCGTCGTTGAGCGCAAAGCCCGCCATGCTTGCCATCATGAAGACCGCGGCACGCATGTTCTCGGTAAGGCGGGGCATGGGGACACTCTGGACGCGACGGGGCCCCATGCCTAACGCCGCGGCGCGCCGGGAGGAAGAGCCCCCCGCGGCCATCGCCGTCAGCCTCGGCCCCGGCCGATCGCGCCCGGCGCCGGCTCCCGGAGATGCTGGCCGCCCGACAGAGCCAGTGAAGCCTACACGGTTTTCCCCGATGCCCGTCCGCAGCCGCGCCGTGCGAGCCCGCCCGGACCCGACCCGGACCGGGCGAAGCTGCGCCTGCCGAAGCGGGCCGGCGGGGCCTTCTACCGGAACCCGGCGGAGGCTGCGGCGTTGGCAGTGGCGCGTCAACCCGCAGCCCGCCGCAACCCTCGAGCACGCCCAGGAGGGCGAACCGAGTGACGACCGATCCCTACGTCGCCTATTGCGGTCCGGCCCCGGTGCCCGCGGAGATCGCGCTTGCGTGGAACCTCGACCCGCCGCTCCTGGCGGGCCTCGCGCTCTTCGCGGCGGCGGTGGCGTGGCGGCCCTCGGCCGCAGGCTGGTCGGCGCTCGGCCTGATGGTGCTGATCTTCGTCTCGCCGCTCTGCGCGCTGACAGCGGCGCTCTTCTCGGCGCGGGTCGTCCACCATGTCGTGCTGATCGCCGGCGTGGCACCGCTCATCGTGCTCGCCTTCCCGCCGAAGGGTCCCGGCCGGCTGCCGCTGCCGCTCCTCGTCATGCTGCACGCGGCGATCGTCTGGGCCTGGCACGCGCCCGGCGCCTATTCCTGGGCGCTGGTGACCGTGTCGGGCTACTGGCTCATGCAGGTGACGCTGCTGGCCTCGGCCTGGGCGCTGTGGCGCGCCGTCCTCATGGCGCCCGATCGCCCGATCGCGGGCCTCACCGCGCTGATCGCGACGGTGGGGCAGATGGGCATGCTCGGCGCGCTGCTCACCTTCGCGCCCGAGCCGCTCTACCTCGTGCATTTCGCCACGACCGCGCCCTGGGGCCTGTCGCCGCTCGCCGACCAGCAACTCGGCGGGCTGATCATGTGGGCGCCGGCGCTTCTGCCCTATCTCGCCGCGGCGCTCCTCGCCGGGCGGCGCATCCTGGAGCCGGGTGCGGCCGGGCGATGATCGCCGACATCAACACCGTTGACATGCTGATCTGGATGATCAAGTTCATCCACATCGCGACCATTTCCGTCTGGGCATCGGGCCTCGTCGCCACGCCGTTCCTGCTGGTGCAGCGGCGGCGCTACGACGACGCGACGGTGCACCGGCTGCACTGGCTGGTGCGGGCGCTGCACATCCAGATCGTCTCGCCGGCGGCCTTCGCGGCGGTGGCGACCGGGATCGCGCTGATCTTCCTGCGCGACACCTTCTTCGTGTGGTTCACGACGAAGCTCTACTTCGTCGCGCTGCTCGCCTCCTGCCATGTCGGCGTCGGGCTGCTGATCACCTCGACCTTCGCGCCCGACGGCCGCCTCGGCCCCACCTTCGCGACGGCGATGACGGCGCTGATCGCGCTCAGCGTCTTCGGCATCCTGTTCTTCGTCCTCGCCAAGCCGATCATCAGCCTCGACGCCATCGCGGGCGACGTCGCCCGGCCCGGATGGCTCGCGGAGTCGGTTGTGGCCCCGCTGGTCGAGGCGCTCATCGCTTGGACGAGGTAACCTTGGAACCGATCATCACGCCGATGCCATGGTCATAGACGAGCTTGCCCCCGTGCCAGCCCGCGACGCCGGTGAAGACCGCGCCGAGGATCGACAGCATGAGCCCGTGCGGCAGCGTGTTGTCGAGGTCGGTGAAGCGCACGCCCCAGTTGGTGCCGAGGATGGCGATGAGCGTGACCGCCGCGATCGCGTGCGTCCAGCTCGCCACCCGCAGCCGGATACCCCTGACGAGCAGGAGCTCCATCGTGCCGAAGACGCCCGCGGCCACCCCCGCGACGAAGGCAAAGCCCGCCGCCCAGAGCCCCGCCCGCAGCCAGAAGGGATCCGCCGAGTACCAGTAGAACACGTCCGCCCCCAGGACCGCAAAGGAGAGCGCGATCGGGAAATGCACCGTCTGGGCGTGCAGCGGATGACCGAAGAGCGCCACGTAGGACTCGGTCTTGTGGCTGATGATGTGCTCGACGACCGGCCCGGGGCCGGTGCGGTCGGAAACCTCGCCGCCGCCGCCCTTGCCCGCCCCCGCCTTGCCGGCGCCCGTCGAGTCGATGTCGGTGTTCGCCATTCCCGGTCCTCCTCTGCCATGCCACGTAAGCGCGGCGCCCGCGCGATCCAACTCGGGGGAATTACCCTCGGGGCGGCCGGTTGTTCCGGGCCGCTGTCGACGCTCGACCCGGCCGGCCCCTCCGCGGCGGTGGTCGCCGACATGTTCTGGATCATGACGGCGGGCGGCTTCGTGCTCTTCGCGCTCGTCATGGCCCTCTTCGCGATGGTCTATCTGCGGCCGACCTGGGGGCGGCGGGTCGGCCCGTACCGCTGGATCGTCTACGGCGGGCTCGGCCTGCCGGCCATCGTCCTGCCGCCGCTCGTGGCCTATTCGCTCTGGGTCGGCGAGCGCATCTGGCCGACGCCCGAGCGCGACGCCGTGCGGATCGAGGTGGTCGGCCAGATGTGGTTCTGGAGCTTCCATTATCCCGACCACGGCGGCCACACCACGGTCGACATCATCCACCTGCCGGCGGGCGAGCCGGTCGAGGTCGAGCTCACCAGCCTCGACATCATCCACTCCTTCTGGATCCCGCGGGTCGCGCCCAAGCGCGACAACATCCCCGGTCAGGTCAACGTCATGCGCCTGCAGGCCGACGAGCCCGGGCGGCTCGAGGGCGTCTGCGCCGAGTTCTGCGGCCTCGGCCACACCGACATGCGCTTCGAGGTCCGGGTCCACCCGCCCGACGAGATGGAGGCCGCGATCCTCGCCGAGCCGCAGGGCTTCCCGCCCCAGACCCCCGAGACCCAGCCCACGCCCGAAGGCCTCGCGCCGGAGCCGCTGCGATGACCGCCGCGCCCGCCTCGCGCCGGCCCGCGCCGACCGGCAGCGATCCAACCGGCACCGACCCCATTCGCCTGCACAAGGCGCTCGCCCGCATCTGGGATCCGGGGCGCGGCTGGCGCAGGGCGAGCGCGGTGAACCACACCGTGCTCGGCCTGCGCTTCATGATCACAGCCGGCGTCTTCTTCATCATCGGCGGCCTGCTCGCGATGATCATGCGTGCGCAGCTCTCGACGCCGCAATCGGCCTTCATCGGACCGGAGATCTACAACCAGGTCTTCACGATGCACGGCACCATCATGATGTTCCTGTTCGCGATCCCGATGCTCGAGGGGCTCGCGATCTACTTCATCCCCAAGCTGCTCGGCGCCCGCGACCTCGCCTTCCCGCGGCTCACCGCCTTCGGCTACTGGTGCTACTTCTTCGGCGGCTCGATCCTCCTGATCTCGCTGTTCTTCGGCGCGGCGCCCGACAGCGGCTGGTTCATGTACACGCCGCTGTCCTCGAAGCCGTTCTCGCCCGGCATCAATCCCGACATCTGGCTCCTCGGCGTCACCTTCGTCGAGATCTCGGCGATGTCCCTCGCGGTCGAGCTCGTCGTCTCGATCCTCAAGATGCGCGCGCCCGGCATGACGCTCGCCCGGATGCCGATCTTCGGCTGGTACATCCTGGTCACTGCCGTGATGATGATCCTCGGGTTTCCGCCGCTGATCCTCGCCTCGATCCTGCTCGAGGTCGAGCGCGCCTTCGGCCTGCCGTTCTTCGATCCCGAGCGCGGGGGGTCGCCGCTCCTGTGGCAACACCTGTTCTGGCTCTTCGGCCACCCGGAGGTCTACATCATCTTCCTGCCGGCGGCCGGCGTGCTCTCCACGCTCATCCCGGTCTATGCCCAGACGCCGCTGATCGGCTACCGCGCCATCGTGGCCGCGATCATCGCCATGGGCTTCCTGTCCTTCGGGATCTGGGCGCACCACATGTACGCGACCGGCATTCCGCACATGGCGCTCGCCTTCTTCTCGCTCGCCTCGGCGGCGGTCGCGGTGCCGACCGCGATCCAGATCTTCGCCTGGCTCGCCACGCTCGCGCACGGGAAGCCGCGCTGGGACGTGCCGATGCTCTACGTCTTCGGCTTCCTGTGGATCTTCGTCCTCGGCGGGCTCACCGGCGTCATGGTCGCCATGGTGCCCTTCGACCTGCAGGCGCACGACACCTACTTCGTCGTCGCCCACCTCCACTACGTGCTGATCGGCGGCTTCGTCTTCCCGCTGATCGCCGGGCTCTACTACTGGCTGCCGCTCGCCACCGGGCGGGAGGCGGTCTTCCGCCTCGCCGTGCCGGCCTTCTGGATCACCTTCATCGGGTTCAACATGACCTTCTTCATGATGCACCTGACCGGGATGCTCGGAATGCCGCGGCGGGTCTTCACCTATCCCGGGCACGAGGGCTGGATCTGGCTCAACCTCCTGTCATCGATCGGCGGGATGATCCTGACCATGGGCTTCGCGCTGATCCTCGTCGACATCCTCCTGCAGATCCGCCACGGCAAGCGCACGCGGCGCGACCCATGGCGGGGCGGCACGCTCGACTGGGCCATCCCCCGGCCGCCCGCACCCTACGCCTTCGCGTCGCTTCCTTCCGTCGAGGACCGGGCCGACCGGCTCGACGCAGGCCGCCTCGCCCGCTCGCTCGCCGCCGGCGAGGGGTATCTCGCCCATGCCCGCAACGGCTGGCAGGAGAGCCTCGGCGTCCATGTCACCCGCGCCACGCCCGAGCAGGTCATCATCCTGCCGAG
>SKOX01000353.1 GCA_007119835.1 Paracoccaceae bacterium | reverse complement strand
GAGCGACAGAGGATCATGTGGTGATCGCGCCCGTCCTGCCCACCTATGCCCGTGCGCCGATGGCCTTCGAGCGCGGCGAGGGCGCCTGGCTCTTCACGGGCGACGGTGAGCGTTATCTCGACCTCGCCGCCGGGATCGCCGTCAACGCGCTCGGGCATTGCCATCCGGCGCTGGTGCGCGCACTCGGGGAGCAGGCCGGCAAGCTCTGGCACACCTCGAACCTCTACGAGGTCCCGAACCAGCAGGCGCTGGCGGAGCGTCTGGTGGCCTCGACCTTCGCGGACACGGCGTTCTTCACCAACTCGGGCGCCGAGGCGGTCGAGTGCGCCATCAAGATGGCACGGCGGCATTTCCACGCGAAGGGCGAGGCGCGGCACCGGATCGTGACCTTCGAGGGCTCGTTCCACGGGCGGACGATCGCCGGGATCTCGGCGGCGGGCTCGGCGAAGCTGACCGAGGGCTTCGGGCCGCTGCTGCCGGGCTTCGACATCCTGCCCTGGGGCGACCACGACGCGCTGAAGGCCGCCATCGGACCGGAGACCGCGGCGATCATGATCGAGCCGGTGCAGGGCGAGGGCGGCATCCGGCCGCTGCCCGTCCAGTGTCTGAGGGGCCTCCGTGCGCTCTGCGACGAGCACGGGATCCTGCTCATCCTCGACGAGATCCAGTGCGGGATGGGGCGCACGGGGCGGCTCTTCGCCCATGAATGGGCCGGCGTAGCGCCCGACATAATGGCGGTGGCCAAGGGGATCGGCGGCGGTTTCCCGCTGGGCGCCTGCCTCGCGACCGAGGCGGCCGCGTCCGGCATGACCGCGGGCACCCATGGCAGCACCTACGGCGGCAACCCGCTCGCCTGTGCGGTCGGGGTCGCGGTGATGGACGAGATGACCCGGCCGGGCTTCCTCGACCAGGTGAGCCGGACGGCCGGGCGGCTGCGGCAGGGGCTCGAGGGGCTCGTCGCCTCCCGCGGCGAGGTCTTCGAGGCCGTTCGCGGGCAGGGGCTGATGCTCGGGCTGAAGTGCCGGGTGCCGAACGTCGAGGTGGTGCGCGCGGGCTACGAGGCGCGGGTGCTGACGGTGCCGGGCGGCGACAACGTGGTGCGCATCCTGCCGCCGCTGACGCTGACCGAGGCGGAGGCGGACGACGGACTCGCGCGGCTCGACCGGGCGGCGCAGGCGATAGAGGCGGCGGCATGAGGCATTTCCTCGACATCCACACGACCCCGGCGGACGAACTGCGCGGCATCATCGGCGCCGCCCGCGCCATGAAGGGCGCGCGCGACGGCCAGCCGAAGGCGGTGCCGGACGCCGAGCGGCCGCTGGCCGGCCGGATGGTGGCGCTGATCTTCGAGAAGCCCTCGACGCGGACGCGGATCTCCTTCGACGTGGGCGTTCGCCAGATGGGCGGCGAGACGATGGTGCTGTCGGGCGCCGAGATGCAGCTCGGGCATGGCGAGACCGTGGCGGACACCGCACGGGTGATCTCGCGCTATGTCGACCTCATCATGATCCGGACCTTCGAGGAGACGACGCTCGCGGAGATGGCCGAGCATGCGACGGTGCCGGTGATCAACGGCCTGACCAACCGCAGCCATCCCTGCCAGATCATGGCCGACGTGATGACCTACGAGGAGCATCGCGGGTCGATCGCGGGTTCGAAGGTCGTCTGGTCCGGGGACGGCAACAACACCTGCACCTCCTGGCTGCATGCTGCGGGGCGATTCGGCTTCGACCTGACCTTCACGGGGCCGGAGACGCTCGACCCGGATGCCGAGGCGGTGGCCTTCGCGCGGGAAGCCGGGCGGCGGGTCGAGATCGACCGGAACCCGCACCGGGCGGTGGCGGGGGCGGACTGCATCGTTACCGATACCTGGGTCTCGATGCACGATCCGGTCTCGGCGCGGGAGCGGCGGCACAACCTGCTGCGGTCTTACCAGGTAGACGCCCGGCTGATGGCGGCGGCGAAGCCGGGGGCGCTCTTCATGCACTGCCTGCCGGCGCATCGGGGCGAGGAGGTGACCTCGGAGGTGATGGACGGGCCGGCCTCCGTCGTCTTCGACGAGGCGGAGAACCGGCTCCACGCCCAGAAGGCCATCCTGCGCTGGTGTCTCGAGGTCTGAGGGGGCGGCCGGTCGCGCAGGCCAGCGTACACGCCTAGACGGCAGCGCATCTCATTGAGTTCTATTGGCTTTCCTGCCGGCGCTGACCGGCTGGAAAGCTGCTCGCCTGCCTGGCGCGGCGCCTGGCGCGCCCGCGCCGCCCTCAGTCGAGGCCGCGCGCAGCGGTGTCGGGGGTGATGAGGCGCTTCTGGAGGACGAAGACCAGCACGGCGGTTCCGATCCCGATCACATCGGTGAGCCAGCCGCCGGCGATCATCGACAGCGCGCCGACCAGCAGGACGCCGCGCAGCACCGGGTGCAGGAGACCGACGAAGTAGCCCTGGACCGCGGTCGCCAGCAGGAAGATGCCGATCAGCGCGGTGATGAACACGGGGAGGATCTCGGTCCAGGTGCCCTGCATCAGGATTTCGTTCGAGTAGAAGAACATGAACGGCACCACGAAGGCGGCGAGGCCGAACTTGAAGCTCTCGACCGAGGTCCTCATCGGGTCGGATCGGGCAATGGCGGCGCCGGCATAGGCGGCGAGCGCCACCGGGGGCGTGATCGCCGACATCACCGCATAGTAGAAGATGAAGAAATGCGCGACCAGCACCGGCACGCCGAGGTTGATGAGGCCCGGCGCGATCACCGAGGCCGCCACCGCGTAGGCCGCCGTCGTCGGCATGCCCATCCCGAGGATGATCGAGACCAGCATCGCGAAGAACAGCGCGAGGAACTGGCTCTGGTCGGCGACGCCGAGCAGCAGCGACGAGAAGCGGGTGCCGATGCCGGTGAGCGCGATGACGCCGACGATGATGCCGGCGGCGGCGCAGACGGCGACGAGCTGCAGCACCATGCGCGCGGCGATCTCGAAGGCATAGAGGATCTGCTTCGGGCCCATCCAGTGCGGGGTCAGCCACGAGACGACAGCGGCCGAAGCCATGGCGAGCGTGCCGGCGCGGATCACCGAGTAGCCGGCGAAGAGCGCGTAGATCAGCACGATGATCGGCAGGAACAGGTAGAGCTGCCGGACCAGCTTGTTGAACTGCGGCAGCTCGGAGCGGGGCAGGCCCTTCATGCCGCGCTTGGTCGCCTCGAGGTCGACCATGAAATAGACCGAGACGAAGTAGAGGACCGCCGGGATCAGCGCCGCCCAGACGATCTCCATGTAGGGGATGCCGGTGATCTCGGCCATGATGAAGGCGCCGGCGCCCATGATCGGCGGCATGATCTGCCCGCCCGACGAGGCGGCGGCCTCGACCGAGGCGGCGGTCTGCGGCTTGTAGCCGACCTTCTTCATCAGGGGGATCGTCAGCGAGCCGGTGGAGACGACGTTGCCGGCCGAGGTGCCGTTGATCATGCCCATCAGGCCCGAGGCGAAGATCGCGACCTTGGCCGGCCCGCCGCGGGTGTGGCCCGCGGCGGCGAAGGCGAAGTTGACGAAATACTGGCCCACCCGGCTCGCCTGGAGGAAGGCGGCGAAGGTCACGAACAGGATGATGTAGGTCGACGAGATCGCGATCGGCGCGCCGAGGATGCCGGTGTCGGTGAAGACGTAGGTGAAGAAGCGCTTGGCGGTGTAGCCGCGGTGCTCGAGGAAGCCGGGCATCCACGGCCCGAGGAACGAATAGGCGATGAAGATCGCGGCGATGATGACGAGGGCGAGGCCGGCGAGCCGGCGGGTGAGCTCGAGGATCAGCACGATGCCGGTGATCGCCGCCCACATGTCGGCTTCGAGCGCCATCGGCATGCCGGCGCGCATCCGGAGCTGCGGCGCGTGGAAGATGAGATAGAGGATCGCCGCGACCGAGGCGAGCGCGAGCAGGATGTCGGCCGGGTTCGCCCGGTGGAGCCGGCGGTCGGGGAAGAACCAGGCATGGACGAGCGCGAGCGCCGTGCCTGCCAGCAGCGGGATGCCGAAGGTCTCGGTCAGCCACGGCTCGGGCCGGGCGATGCCGGCGGCATACCAGCCGACCCATATCGCGATCATGCAGGCGAGGCCGTAGAGGATGCCGGCAGCCGAAAGCCCCAGCAGGACGAGACTGGCGGGCGAGCGGGAAAACGCGCGGCCGTCCGTATCGACACGGCCCGACGAGAACAGGAGGAAGCCGAGGACGAGGCCGCCCATGATGTGGATGAGCCGGTAGGCCCACGGCTCGAGCGGCCAGACGTTCATCACCAGGATGTGGAAGAGCGTGTAGGCGATGCAGCCGAAACCGATCAGGTAGCCGCGCCACCCGAGGTAGACGTGCTGGTTCGCCGAGGTCGGCTCGGCGTCGACCGCGGCGGTGGCGGCCTGCTGTTCGACGAGGGACGGTGCGCCCGAAACGGCGCGATCGTGTTCCGGCGCGGCCTGCGACATCGGACGTCCCCCCCGAAGCTGTCGTTCATGGTGGGCAGGAGCGGCTGGCCGCTCCCGCCGGGGTTCGGTCTTAGCCGCGGAGATCCTCGGGGATCTCGACGCCGATCTCGTCGTAGTAGCGCACGGCGCCGGGGTGGAACGGGATGACGGTGTTGTGCTCCGCGTTCTCCGGAACCGTCTCCTCCGCCGTGGCGTGGATCTGCATCATGCGCTCGTTGTTCTCGAGCACGAGCTTGGTGAGCTCGTAGGCGAGGCTCTCGGGCATGTCCTCGTGGGCGATCGCGAAGTTCCACATCGCCACCGTCGGCTGGTCGTAGTCGTGGCCGGGATAGGTGCCCGCCTCGATGGTGAACTCCGACAGTGCCGTCTCGACCTCCAGCACCCGCTCGCGCTCCTCCTCCGTCAGGCCGAACATCCGCACGCTGGTGGTGACGGCGAGCTCGGCGAAGGCGGCGATCGGCACGCCGGCGGCGAAGGCGAAGGCGTCGATCAGTCCGTCCTGGAGCTGGCCGGCGGCGTCGGAGGCGCCGGCGTACTGCACGGAGACGTTGAGGTCGAGCGCCTCGAAGAAGCGCGGCCAGTAGGTGCCGGGGGTGCCGCCCGCCGGTCCTACGGAGACGCGGCGGCCGTCGAGATCGGAGACGCTCTCGATGCCCGAGCCCGCCAGCGTGATCACCTGGAACGGCGTCTGGTACATCGGGAACAGCGCGCGGATGGTGCGGTGCTCATGGCCCGGCGAGAGTTCGCTCTCGCCCTCCCAGGCCTCGCGGGCCGGGCCCATGGTGACGAGGCCGATGTCGTGCTCCTCGAACTCGACAAGGGTGACGTTCTGGACCGGGCCGCCGGTCACCTCGCCCGAGGCGCTGATGCCGAGGCTCTCGCCGATGAAGGACGCCATGCCGTTGCCGTAGACGAAGTAGGTGCCGCCCTGGCTCGCCGTGCCGATCGTGAGGTCGCTGGGCCAGCCCTCGCGGTCCTCCTGGGCGAAGGCGGGCCACGCGAGCGCGGCGCAGGCGGCCAGCGCGGCGGGTAGTCTGAGCATGTGGGACATCGATATTCCTCCTCTGCGGGCTGGTCCGCCCGGGCAGAGGGTCCGGCGGCAGCCCTTGATTTCATTGGTCGCGGCGTCCGTCGCCGTTGGCACGGTGTCTCAACGGGCGCCGTTACATGCCTGGATGGTAGAAGCGATCACCACAGGCCGCAACCCGCGATCCGCCGGCGCGGCTTACCGGGGGGTCAACCGTCCGTCCGGGACGGAAGGTCCGCGGGATTGATCCGGTAGTGCGCGCCGCAGAACTGGCAGTCCGCGGTGATCGTCCCCTGAGGCGTCGTCATCTCGGCGAGCTCGGCGGGCGGGTAGACCGCGAGCGAGCGCATCACCCGCTCGCGCGAGCAGGTGCAGCCGAAGCGGACCGGCTGGGCGGGGAAGACCCGGGGGCGTTCCTCGTGGAAGAGGCGCAGGAGCAGCTGGTCGGCGCCGACGGTGGGGCCGATCAGCTCGGTCTCCTCGACGGTGCCGAGCAGCATGGTTGCGCGGCGCCAGTCCTCGGCGTCGTCGCCGGAGACGATGTCCTCGGCCGACATGAGGCCGCTTTCCTCGGCGGGTTCGGCGGCAGCCTGGGTCGCGCCCTTCGGCATGTGCTGGAGCATGACGCCGCCCGAGCGCCAGCGCGGCGGCGCGCCGGGCTCCTGGGCCTCGCCGAGGGCGAGCGCGAAGCGGGT
>SKOX01000212.1 GCA_007119835.1 Paracoccaceae bacterium | reverse complement strand
GGCCTCGTCCACGAGCCGGTCGATCAGGCGATCGTCGGGATCGACCTGCAGGATCTCGCGGAGCTGAAGCCCGAGGCTGGCGACCCGCCCGCCCTCCATCCGCCGCACCACCAGGCGGGCGCTCGGCACGGAGATCGTCGCGTCCACCGCCAGCCGCTCGCCGAGCTGCGCCGCCACCCACTCCGCCACGGTGACGTCCTCGGGCACCCGGCCGACGTCGAGGTCGTAGTAGCGAGCCACCTCCGCCATGAAGGAATCGCCCCGGATCGGCAGCTCGCCGAAGAGGAGGCCGAGCCGTCGGGCGACGTCGGGGCTGGTGCGGAACAGGCTGTCGAGGCGCGGCAGCCGCTCGCGCGGCACGAGGAAGTAGACGTAGTCGGCGGGCTGCAGTGGCCCCGCGGCCGCTGGATCGAGGATCTCCTTGCGCCGGACGACCATGACGATCCGCGCCCAGGACGGCAGCTTGCTGAGGCCGAGGATCACGCTGTCGGCCGTCACCGGGTAGCCGACGATCTCCTGCTCGGTCTGGCCGGGGATGTCGATCTCGACCCGGCTCGTCTTCGGCGTCGTCTGCCGAAGCGCAAGGCCGAGCCGGCGCGCCATGGCCTTCAGCGTCGAGCCCTGGATGAGGAGCGAGACCAGCACGACGAAGAACGCGACGTTGAACAGCACCTCCCCCTCGGGCACGCCCGCGAGCGTCGGAATCGCCGCAAGGAAGATCGACACCGCGCCCCGCAGGCCGACCCAGGAGATGAAGGCCTTTTCCCGAGGCCCGTAGCCGAAGGGCGCGAGGCAGAGCCAGACCATGGCGGGCCGCGCCACGAAGGTCAGCACCAGGGCGATGGCGACGCCCGGGATCGCGTAGTCGATCAGGGTCGAGGGCGTCACGAGCAGGCCGAGCATGATGAACATGACGATCTGGAACAGCCATGTCGCCGCGTCGTGGAAGCCGACGATCGAAGGGTAGGCCCGCGTCGGCCGGTTGGCCATCACGAGGCCGGCGAGGTAGGCGGCGAGCAGTCCGCTGCCACCGGCGAGCGCGGTCGAGCCCGAGATGAGCACCGCGCCCGAGATCACGAAGAGCGGATGAAGCCCTCCGGGCATCTCGACGCGGTTGAGGATCGCCACGGCCGCGAAGCCGCCCGCCAGACCGAAGGCCGCCCCGATCGCGCCCTGCTGGGCGAACCGCAGCAAGAGTTCGAGGTCGGGAAGGCCCGCGCCGACGACGAGGTATTCGGTCAGGATGATCACGAGGAAGACTGCGATCGGGTCGTTGGTGCCGGACTCGATCTCGAGCGTCGAGCCGACCCGGCTCGGCAGCCGCAGCCCGCCGGCGCGCAGCAGGAAGAACACCGCCGCCGCATCGGTGGAGCCGACGATCGCGCCGAGCAGGAGCGCCGTCGTCGGGTCGAGGTCGAGAAGCGCCCAGGCGGCGAGGCCGGTGATTGAGGCGCTGATCAGCACCCCGACGGTCGCCAGCGTCACCGAGGGCGCCAGCACGCCGCGGAAGGCGGCGAGCCGCGTGCGCAGCCCGCCGTCGAACAGGATGACGGAGAGCGCGATCATCCCGAAGAGGTAGGTGGCCTGGTAGTCGTTGAAGACGATGCCGCCCGGTCCGTCCTCCCCCGCCAGCATTCCCAGCACGAGGAAGACGAGGAGCAGGGGTGCGCCGAAGCGGGTGGCGACGAGGCTGGAGAAGATGCCGATCACGATCAGCGCGGCGCCGACGAAGATCACCGTGTTGACGACGTCGATGCTGACCATTCTCGGCGCTGTCTCCTCGCCGCCGCGCCCGCCGCCGGGCGCGCAGACCGAATGCCGCCCCGACCCCGTCGAGGCGCCGGTTCCACCCTTCTCTCCGGCTCACGGGATGTTATCGCACCAGCGATCGCGTCAGGGCAAGCTGCGGTGCGCTCGCCGGGCGCTTATCCCGACCGCGCACCGACCCTGGAGGCGTCGTCAGGAGCGGTCAGAATCCGCGCCGCATTCCGCCGCGCCGGGCGCCAGCATGGCCCCGAGTTCCCGCCAGGCCGCCGCCAGCAAGTCGGGCTCCTGGGCGCGCAGGACGAGAGTGCAGCCGGGCACGCCGCCTCGGTTGAACGGGTAGGAGCCGATGGCGACCGAAGGGTGCCGCGCCGCCAGCGCGCGCAGGGGGCCTGCGACCTCGCCTTCGGGCCGCTCGACATGCAGAATCTCGCTCAGGAGCGGCCGGCCGCCGGTCAGCCGAGGCAGGAGGCCCGCGAGCATCGCCTCGAAGATCGCCGGCACCCCGGCCATGACGTGGACGTTGCCGATCGAGAAGCCCGGCGCCTTGGAGACAGGGTTGTCGATCAGCACCGCGCCCTCCGGGATGCGCGCCATCCTGAGGCGCGCCGGGTTCAGGTCATGCGCGGGATCGGGATAGTACGACGCCAGGATCGCGCGGGCGTCCTCGCGCACGTCGATCGGCACGCCGAAGGCGCGGGCGACGGCGTCGGCGGTGATGTCGTCGTGGGTCGGGCCGATGCCGCCCGAGGTGAAGACGTGGGTGTAACGGGCGCGGAGCGCATCGAGGGCTGCGACGATCTCCGCCTCGACATCCGCCACGAAGCGCGCCTCCCGCAGGTCGATCCCCTCCGCCGCCAGCGCGGCCGCGAGATGCGCGAGGTTCGCGTCGCGCGTGCGGCCCGACAGGATCTCGTCGCCGATCACCAGCATTGCCGCCGTCGGGTTGCCCGCGCCTTCGGCCATCGTCCTGCTCCTTCACGTCCTTCGGCACGTCCTTCGGCACACGCGACGGCCGAGCGACTTCCCGGCCGGCGGCGGGGCGGCTAGGGGCGGGCATGGACTTCACCCGGCCCCTGGTTCGCGGTCGCCTCGTGCGTCGATATAAACGATTCCTCGCCGACGTCATCCTGGACGACGGCCGCGAGGTGACGGCGCATTGCCCCAACCCCGGCGCCATGCTCGGCCTCGCCGAGCCGGGGGCCGCGATCTGGCTCGAGCCGGCGCCGTCCGGCCGGAAGCTCGGCTTCGGCTGGCGCCTCGTCGAGCTCGGGGACGGGCACCTCGCCGGGATCGACACCGGGGTGCCGAACAGGATCGTCGCCGAGGCGCTGGCCGAGGGCCGGGTGCCGGCGCTCGCGGGCTATGCCGCGGTTCGCCCGGAGGTCCGCTACGGCGAGCGGAGCCGCGTCGATTTCCTGCTCACCGGGCCCGACCTGCCGGACGCCTATCTCGAGGTGAAGAACGTGCACCTGCGCCGGGAGGGGACGGTCGCCGAGTTTCCCGACTGCGTCACCGCCCGCGGCGCGCGACACCTGCGCGAGATGGCCGAGATGGTCGCGGCGGGGCATCGGGCGGTCACGCTCTACGTGGTGCAGCGCACCGACTGCACCGCCCTGCGGCTCGCCGCCGACCTCGATCCCGGCTACGCCGCGGCCTTCGCGGCGGCGCGGGCGGCCGGCGTCGAGGCCGCGGTCCATGCAACGACGATCGAGCGGAGGGGCGTGCGGCTGGCCGGGCCGCTGCCGCTCGCGCCGTGAAACGGGCTGCGCGCGAACCCGTTTGAATTCGCCGCGGCGAGCGTCTACATGCCGGCCATGACTGCGGAGCCCGCCCTCGACGGCTACGGACAAGGCCGCCTGAACAAGGACGGCATCCGGATCCATGCCCCTGATGATTTCGCGGGCATGCACGCGGCCGGGCGCCTCGCGGCCGACATCCTCGACCGGATCGCCGATGTCGTGGCGCCGGGCGTGGCCACCATCGAGATCGACGCGACGATCCACGAGATGATCCGGGCCGCCGGCGCAAAGTCGGCGACGGTGGGGTACAAAGGCTACCGCCACGCCTCCTGCATCTCCATCAACCACGTCGTCTGCCACGGCATCCCGAGCGACAAGCGGCTCAAGGACGGCGACATCCTGAACATCGACGTGACCGTGATCGTCGACGGATGGTTCGGCGACAGCTCGCGGATGTACGTCGCCGGCACGCCCAGCCGGAAGGCCGAGCGGCTGATCGACATCACCCACGACGCCCTGATGGCGGGCATCGACGCTGTGCGCCCCGGCAACACCTTTGGCGACATCGGTGCCGCGATCCAGCGCCACGCCGAGGCACACCGCTGCTCGGTGGTGCGCGACTTCTGCGGCCACGGCCTCGGGCGGGTGTTCCACGCGGCCCCGAACGTGCTGCATTACGGGCGACCGGGCGCCGGGCCGGTGCTGGAGCCGGGTATGTTCTTCACCATCGAGCCGATGATCAATCTCGGCCGGCCCGAGACCAAGGTGCTCGACGACGACTGGACGGCGGTCACGCGCGACCGCTCGCTTTCGGCCCAGTTCGAGCATGCGGTGGGCGTCACCGATGCCGGCTGCGAGATCTTCACGCTCTCGCCCGCCGGCCGTTTCCACCCGACCTGGACTCGCGGCTGACGCAGCCCGGCCGGACCTTCCTCGGAACCCGCCCTCCTCGACGGGGCACGCGATGCGCACCCCGCACTCGTCGGGCGCGCCGCCGCGCCGCGCCGGCGGGGCAGGCGGAGATTTCCGGAACGAAGGAGGTTGCATGCGGCGGCGCGGCATTGACCTTGGCGCCCCGGGCCGTAATGTCCGCCCCGGGCAGCGCGGAGGACACCATGGCACAGCTTCTGCACCTCGTCTTCGGCGGCGAGCTCGTCGATCCACGGGGTACCGAGTTCAAGGACGCGAACGAGATCGACATCGTCGGCATCTATCCGAACTACAGGTCGGCGCATGACGCGTGGAAGGCGAAAGCCCAGGCGACCGTCGATAACGCGCACATGCGCTACTTCATCGCCCACCTTCATCGCCTGACCAACGAGGACCACGAGGCTAGCCCGACCCGGAAGATAACCTGAACCGCCCCCGGTGGGCGCGCCCCTGACCCAGACGGCGGCGCCGCCGCGATCGTTCATGCTCGGCTCCTATCTTGCGCTGTCTCGTGCGGCGCCGGGTATCGCCCGGCGGATCCTCGACCGGCGTCTGCGCGACGCGAAGGAGGATCCCGACCGCATCGGCGAGCGCACGGGGCAGGCGAGCCTCGCGCGGCCTGAGGGGCGGCTTGTCTGGTTCAACGCGGCAAGCGTCGGCGAGGCGGTCTCGCTCCTCGAACTCATGCGCCGGCTGGTCCGGGCGCGGCCGGATCTCAGTTGCCTCGTCACCACGGTCACGACCACGTCCGCCGCCTATCTCGCGCCGCGGCTGCCGCCGCGCTGCCTGCACCAGTACGCGCCGCTCGACGTGCTGCCCTGGGTCGAGCGCTTCCTCGACCACTGGCGACCCGACGTCGCGGTCTGGACCGAAAGCGAGCTCTGGCCGGCGACGCTTTCCGAGACCCATCGGCGCGGCGTTCCGATGCTGCTGATCAACGCACGCATCTCGGAACGGAGTTTCCGGCGCTGGCGGGCGGCGGGCGGCATGGCGCGCGGGCTGCTCGCCCGCTTCGACCGTATCCTCGCCCAGGACGACCTTGCGGCCGAGCAGCTGACCGCGCTCGGTGCGCGGGACGTGATGGTGACGGGCACGCTCAAGGAGGGGGCGGCGCCGCTCGAGCATGACGAGGCCGAGCGGGCCCGCCTGGCGCCGGTTTTCGCCGGCCGACCGCTCTGGCTCGCGGCCTCCACGCACGAGGGCGAGGAGGCGGTGGTCTCCCGCGTCCTGCACGAGGCGCGCAAGGCCCTGCCCTTGCTCGCCCTCATCCTCGCGCCGCGCCATCCGAAACGGGGCGACGGCGTCACGGCCGCGTTCCGCGCCGATGGCTGGACGGTGGCGCAGCGCTCGAAAGGCGAGGAGCCGGGACCCGACACCGACGTCTATCTCGCCGACACGCTGGGCGAGATGGGGCTCTGGTACCGCATGGCCTCGGCCGCCTTCGTCGGCGGCTCCCTCGTGCCGGTCGGCGGGCACAACCCGTTCGAGCCGGCGCTGCTCGGCTGTGCCGTCATCCACGGGCCGCACGTCCGCAACTTCGCGGACGCCTACGCCCGGCTCGGCGCGGCCGGGGCGGCGGTGCGGGTGGAGAGCGAGGCCGACCTCGCCCGCGCGGTGCCCGATGTGATGGCGGCCGACCGTGCAGCGGCGATGGCGGCGGCGGGCTGGGACGCGGTGAGCGAGGGCGCCGCGGTGACCGACGCGGTGCTCGAGGCGATCGGCGCCTCGCTCGACCGGACCGCGGCGCGGCCACCCGCCTGATGCGGGCGCCGCGCTTCTGGG